>JACDAG010000449.1 GCA_013695565.1 Bradyrhizobium sp. | reverse complement strand
GCCGCACCTGGCCCCCATGGGTATGCCCGGAGAGTTGCAGCGCCACCCGCGACGGCACGCGCTTGGCGACATCGGGCTCATGCGCCAGCAGAATGACCGGCGCATCGTCGGTGACTTTCGCCAGCGTCGCGCCGAGATCGTCCACGCCGATGCGCCGTATCGGCCGGAAGCGGCGCGCCGGCATATAGGCGAGCTGATCGCCGAGACCTGCGAGCCAGAACGGACGTCCTCCCTTGGTCAGGCGCCTGGCGTCGTTTTCGTAAACCGGAATGCCGGATGCCTCCAGCGCACGGCGGGCCACGATGTGACCCTTGCCTTCGCGCTGCACTTCCTTGTCTTCCCACCAATCGTGGTTGCCGAGAATGGCATGCACGCCGAGCGGCGCCTTCATGCCGCCGAGCACGCCCGCCCATTCGCTGGCGGGAATGAAGCGCGTCACCTTGCGATGCCCGGCCACGAAGTCGCCGAGCATGACGATGACGTCGGCATTCAGCGCGTTGGTTCGCTCGACGATCCCCTGAATGCGGTCGAGCGACATCCAGGGATCGCAGGCGTGAAGGTCGGTGATGACGGCGATCTTGAGCTTGAAATCGGCGGGCCATTGCGGCGGAGCAAGATTGTACCTGATGACGCGGAGCTGCAGTACGGGTTCGGAGAACCCATAAGCCGTGGTGGTGACGCCGAGCGCGCCCAATCCACCAGAGAGTTTAAGGAAATGCCGGCGTGAAATCATGACTGGTCAATTCGTGATGCATCGCAAACATGGGTGGGGATTGGGCCGGAATTGGGGTGCGTTTGTGCAGATCGTCAGCAGTCGCGGGCGTCAATCGTCGCTGTCGCCGCCACCGAACAATCCGAACTGGGCCGGATCGCGCGCAGGCTCGGCGAGGCCGAGATGTTTGAAGGCGTGCGAGGTCAACAATCGGCCGCGCGGGGTGCGTTGCAGGTAGCCGCACTGGATCAGGAACGGTTCGATGATGTCCTCGATCGCATCGCGCGGCTCCGACAGCGCCGCGGCCATGGTTTCGACGCCGACCGGGCCGCCGCCATAGTTCAGCGCAATGGTGGAGAGGTAGCGCCGGTCCATCGCATCGAGGCCGGCGGAGTCGACTTCGAGCGCGCTCAGCGCGTGGTCGGCGATGGCGCGATCGATCGAGCTTGCATCCGCCGCGGAGGCAAAATCGCGCACCCGCCGCAGCAGCCGGCCGGCGATACGCGGCGTGCCGCGGGCGCGGCGCGCGATCTCGTTGGCACCATCCGGCGTCATGCCGATATTGAGCACGCGGGCGCCGCGGGTGACGATCTTCTCCAGCTCTTCCACGGTGTAGAAATTCAGCCGCACCGGAATGCCGAAACGGTCGCGCAGCGGATTGGTGAGCAGCCCCGCGCGGGTGGTTGCGCCGACGAGGGTGAATTTCGCCAGCTCGATCTTGACCGAGCGCGCCGCCGGCCCCTCGCCGATGATGAGATCGAGCTGAAAATCCTCCATCGCGGGATACAGCACTTCCTCGACCGCCGGGCTGAGGCGATGAATTTCATCGATGAACAGGACGTCGCGCTCTTCGAGATTGGTCAGCAGCGCTGCAAGATCGCCGGCCTTGGCAATCACCGGACCCGAGGTGGCGCGAAAGCCGACGCCGAGTTCGCGCGCCACGATCTGCGCCAGCGTGGTCTTGCCGAGGCCGGGGGGACCTACGAACAGCACATGATCCAGCGCCTCGTTTCGTTTGCGCGCCGCCTCGATGAAGATCGAGAGATTTTTGCGCGCCTGCGCCTGGCCGACGAATTCGGACAGCAATTGCGGGCGCAACGCCGTATCGCCGACATCGTCGGAACGGCGCTCGGGGGTGACGATGCGGGAGGGCGTGTTCATGCGGCGATGCTAGCACGTAACTCCCTCTCCCCGCCTGCGGGGAGAGGGTTGGGGTGAGGGGGACTCACGGCATAGTCGGACTCGCGGAGAGCCCCCCTCACCCGGCGCTGCGCGCCGACCTCTCCCCGCAGGCGCAGGGCTGTCCCGGGAAAGGGGTCATGTGATTCAAATGACTCACTTTTGTCTTTTTGAGTCTCGACACTCGATAAATACAAGAAGCTACTGTG
>JACDAG010000448.1 GCA_013695565.1 Bradyrhizobium sp. | reverse complement strand
GCCGAATGGCGCCGGCAAGACCACGTTCTTCAACGTACTGACCGGCCGCTTAAAGCCGAGACCCGGTAAGATCCTGCACGATGGTGAGGACGTCAAGGGCCTCAGTTAGCACCGCATCGAAGCCAAGGGTGTCGCCCGCTCGTTCCAGATCATGACGCTGTTCGACGATTTTACCGCGCGCGACAACGTCATGGTCGGCCTGCCGGAATTTCGTACCCGCGGGTTTGACATGCGCCACGCTGCCGCCAATCACGGTTTTGCGGAAAAGGCTTCCGAGGTCCTCATGACCGTAGGTCTCGCCGACAAGGGCGACGTCCGCGCCAAGGATCTCTCCTATGGCGATCGGCGCGCGCTCGAAATCGCGGTGGCGCTTGGGCAAAGCCCCCGCGTGCTGTGTTTGGACGAACCGACCTCCGGCCTTGGCACCGACGGTGTGCAGCGGCTGGCAACGCTGATTGGCAATCTCAAGGGCAAGCTCACCATCGTGGCCATCGAGCACGACATGGAATTCCTGTTTTCGCTGGCCGATCGTATTTCGGTGATCCACTGGGGCCAGGTGGTCGCGCGCGGCGCGCCGCACGAGCTGCAGCAGAACGAATGGGTCAAGCGCTCCAATCTCGGGCGGTTCGCATGATTCTCGAAGTCGAGGCGGTCGATACGTATTACGGCGAGACTCAGGCACTGTTCGGCGCCTCGCTCGCGGTACCGCGCGGAAAGGTGTTTGCGCTGCTTGGCCCCAACGGCGCCGGCAAGACCACCATGCTGCGCTCGATTCTCGGCCTGACCCGGCCGCGCCGCGGCGCGGTTCGGTTCGACGGCCGCGAGGTCACGCACAGTCCGACGCACGAGATCGCGCGCGCCGGGCTTGGTTGGGTGCCGGATGACCGGCGGCTGTGTCCGACGCTGACGGTGGCACGCAATCTCGGCATCGCGCGCAAGCAAACAAAGTTTCGCAGCTGGACTGTCAAGGAAACCTGCGAGATTTTCTCGCCGCTCGAATATCTGATGGAGCGCGAGTGCGAGAATCTATCCGGTGGTGAGATGCAGATGGTGGCGATTGCCCGCGCGCTGGTCGGCGCGCCCGGTTTGATCCTGTTTGACGAGCCGAGCCAGGGGCTGGCGCCGAAAATCGTCGGCGACGTGTTGGCGACGATCCGCCGGCTGCGGGAAGAGGGCGTCGCGTCGCTGGTGGTCGAACAAAATGCCGAGATCGCGTTGTCGGTCGCCGACCACGCGGCCGTCATCGACCGTGGCCGGATCGCCTGGACCGGGGAAGCCGGAACGTTGCGCGAAGATCGCGCGCTGCGCCAACGTTTGCTGGGAGTGCAGTGATGGGCCAGCCGCTGCTCGTGCTCGATCACATTCGCAAGGTTTACACGCGGGGCCGCGTCGTGCGGCGGCCGACCTTCACGCTCGAGGCCGATCTCGTCATCGACCAGCCGTCCATCATCGGCGTGGTCGGTCCCAATGGCGCAGGGAAAACCACGCTGTTCGAGATGATGACCGGCTCGAACGCACCGTCGTCGGGGCATGTCTATGTCGCCGGCACCGACATCCACCGGGTGAAGTACCGCGAGCGCGACCGGCTCGCGATCCACTATCACCAATCCTATCAGGTGCGGCGGTTCCGGAAGTTGGTGCCTTCGGTGCTGCTTGAGAAGTCACCGACCGCAGCACCGATGGTGCATCTGTTCGATGAGCCGCAGTTCAACCTGCAGGACGGCTATATCGGCTTCATGCTCGATTTCTTTCGCAAGCTGCGCGCCGAAGGCCGGCTTGTGGTGCTGTGCCTGCACCCGACGGCGGCCTGGCACCTGGAAATCCTCGCCGAAATCGCCGAGCAGTTCTTGCTGGTCGCCGATGGCGGCGTCACCCGCCAGCCGAATTTCGCGGCGCTCACCGACCAGCCCCGCTTCCGCAGCTATCTCGGGCCTGACATGACGCGGGCCGCGGACGCGTTGTGTTCGGCGAGATGCAACTGAAACAGCCGACCGCTTCGCGCAGTGCGGCAATCAACCAACAAGGAGAAAGTCTCGTGGCCTATTCCAGCACCCAGTTATTCATCAACGGCAAGTGGCGTCCGGGCCAGTCGGGCAGGACGATCGCCGTACTCAACCCGGCCACCGAGGAAACCATCGGCACCGTCGCCCATGCCGATCGCGCTGATCTCGACGAGGCGCTGGACGCCGCCGCCAAGGGATTCAAGGTCTGGCGCGCGGTAGCGCCGTTCGACCGCTGCAAGATCATGCGCAAGGCGGCTGCGATCATGCGCGAGCGCAATGACGAGATCGCGCCGTTGTTGACCATGGAGCAGGGCAAGACGCTGGCCGAAGCCAAAATGGAGGCGATGGCCGCCGCCGACGTTATCGAGTGGTTCGCCGAGGAGGCCAAGCGCGCTTATGGGAGGGTGATCCCGGCGCGCGGCCCCGGCATCTACCAGATCGCGATCAAGGAGCCGGTTGGCCCCGTCGCTGCCTTTACGCCCTGGAATTTCCCGATCAACCAGGTGGTTCGCAAGATCTCGGCAGGGCTCGCGGCCGGCTGCTCGATCATCGTCAAGGCGCCGGAAGAAACCCCGGCTTCTCCCGCGCAACTGATCCGCGCCTTTGTCGATGCGGGCGTGCCCGATGGCGTGCTCAATCTGGTGTACGGAGTGCCCGCGGAAATTTCAGAGTATCTGATACCGCATCCCGTCATCCGCAAGATTTCCTTTACCGGTTCGACGGTGGTCGGCAAGCAACTCTCCGCGCTGGCGGGCCTGCACATGAAGCGCGCCACCATGGAATTGGGTGGCCATGCGCCGGCGATCGTGTTCAACGATGCGGATGTCTCATCGGCGGCGAAGATTCTGGCGGCGGCGAAATACCGCAACGCCGGGCAAGTCTGCATTTCGCCGACGCGCATGCTGGTGCAGGACGACGTGTTCCGCGAATTCGTCGACAAGTTTGTCGAGGGTGCCAGGATGATGAAGGTCGGCAACGGCATGGACCCCGATTCCAAAATGGGCTCGCTCGCCAATCCGCGCCGTGTCAACGCCATCGAGGACATGGTGCAGGATGCGATCGGCAAGGGTGCCAAGCTGGAGACCGGCGGCAAGCGCGTCGGCAACAAGGGCTATTTTTTCGAGCCGACCGTGGTCAGCGATGTGCCGAAGAATGCTCGCGCCATGAACGAGGAGCCGTTCGGTCCACTCGCCCTGATCTCGCGGTTCTCGACCTTCGACGAAGTGGCCGAGGAAGCGAACCGCCTGCCGTATGGTCTGGCGTCCTACGCTTTCACCAGTTCGACCAAGACGGCGACCGCGATTGGGGCCGTGATCGAGAGCGGCATGGTCTCGATCAACAGCTTTGGCCTGGCGCTGCCGGAAGTGCCGTTCGGCGGGGTGAAAGATTCCGGCTACGGCTCCGAAGGCGGCACCGAGGCGATGGATGGTTACTTCAACACCAAGTTCATCACCCAGACCGGGGTGTGAGATCGCGTGTGCGGTTGCCGAGAAGAATGAAGGGCCAGCGTGACCTCGTCACGCTGGCCTAATTCTTGATCGCGTAAAGCGGGGTTCTCACCGTCAGCTGGTAGGACGGCTTCGGCGTCCATGCGATCTGCGCGGTGACGCCGAACAGGCGATTGTCATCGTCATCCATCCGGTCGAGATCGAGCCGCACGATCGGCTGGGTGAAGGCCTGGAACGGCGTGAGATTGAGAAGCTGCGCACCGCCGAAATGCTGCACGCCGAAGCGGCCGGTCAGCTTCCAGTTGTTGTCCCACTGATAATAGCCGCCGACATAGCCCATGGTGCCAGGTTTGACCTCGGCGAACATCGTATCGACGATGACTTTTGTGTACTGCGCGCCGGCCAGCAGTCCAAACGTTTCATCCGAATCCAACGCGTAGTTGGCCTCGAGGATCGTGTTATAGGAGGTCGTGGCCAACGGTGCGGCGGAAATTGACCGCGATGCGTTGCTTTGAATTGTCAGTGTCGGAAACATGCCGCCGTTTTGTTGATAGAGGTCGGCCTGAAACCCGACCGTAAAACCATAGATATCGAACGACGACCATGGCGCGGTGCCTGACTGCGAGGTGGCGCCGCTGACGCCGCCATAGACCGACAGCCGCTCGTTGACGTCGACCGTCAGGGGAATGTCGATATTGGCGCTTCGGCTGGCCGGCGACGTCAAGGTCCCCAGCGTCGTCAGGCCCGTTAGCGTCGACAACAATGGCGGCGCGCTGAAGCCGATCGAGAGCGTACCGGCAGGCAGAGTGGTGTAGATGGTCCGTAAGTCGAGATAGATGTTCGGCAGCGTAGGCTTCGGCTTGGCCGGCTCGTCTTCATCCTCGCCATTGTCCTTGCCGAACGCGAGACCGCAAGAGCACAACGACAGCAGCACGCCGAGGGCCAGACGCGCGGGACGCGTACCGATTCCCTTAAATCCCATTTTCAATTGTCCGTGCACGGCGGGCACTCAGCAAACATGCATCCGAATGTAGCGGAATCCGGCGTGTCAGGGAAACGTTGCGCCTGACCTTGCGGGGATGCCGCTTTATCGGTCGCCCTTGTCGGCCGCCTTGATCGCGACCGACAGCGCCAGTTTGGTCTGCTCGACGATGTCTTCGACCAGTTCTTCGCGGCTGACATTGGCAAGCTGGCCAGTGAGCAGGCCTTGTTCGGCCAGCATGACCACGCCGTGCAGTGCTGCCCAGATTTGCAGGGCGCTGCGTTGGCGCAGCAATCCGACCGCAGGTGCTTCGAGGGATTCCAGCAGCAGCTCGAAGGTTTCCATCGCAGCAACGTGCAACTCGCTGCCCTTGGGTGCGCATGCCATGATCCGCGAGGCGAACATCAACCGATAGATGCCATTGCGGCGAAGACCGAAGTCCAGCGTGGCTTGTGCCAGGCGCGACAGCTTCGAAAGTTTGGAGCGTTTTCCGATCGAATCGCGCAGGATGGCGTTGAACTGGCGGAAGGCTTGGGCCGTTACCGCCGTCAGCAAGCTCTCGCGATCGGCAAAATGCTTGTAGGGGGCTGGCTGCGAGACGCCAAGCTTCTTGGCGAGCGCGCTGATGCTGATCGCTTCGGGGCCACCGAGTTCCACTTCCCCGAGCGCGGCCTGAACCAGGGCATCGCGGAGATCCCCATGGTGGTAGGTATTGAGTGGCTTGCGGGCAGGACGAGGGGACATTGGGTGTAATACTCTATAACTTTCCGCTTGACAGCACAACCGCATCGATAATGTAATATGCTATAACTTGAAGAGGCGAGCCGGCCCGTCCGGCATCGCCCAATCAACATGAGGAAATGCGACGCGCCAGTTGACGCGCGTGGCCCTTGAGGGAGCGCTCGCCATGTCGGGAAAGCTGAAGATCCGCGTCGACCAGGACAAATGTCAGGGCCACGCACGCTGCAAGTCGCTGGCGCCGGAGCTGTTCGAACTCGACGAATTCGGTAATGCCCATGAAGTCGGCGACGGCTCGGTGCCCGCAGGCCTGGAGGACAAGGCCTGGCTCGCCCAGACCAATTGCCCCGAAATCGCGATCGAAGTGACGGAAGAATAATCTAGTCCTGAAATCAGGCGAACCAGAACGAACCAAGCAAAAGGAATTTGCGCGATGTCCGATTCCGTCAGCATGATGCCCGAACATCCCCCGGTCACCGATTGGGTCAACGATTTCGATCACACCGATCCGCGCTGGACCGAAAATCCGTTTCCGATCTGGGACGAGTTGCGCGGCGAATGCCCGGTGGTCCACACCAAGCGCTTCCTCGGCTGCTATCTGCCGACCACCTATCAGGCAGTGAAGGAAATCGCCTACGACACCGAGCATTTCTCGTCCCGCCGCGTCATCGTGCGCGACGTGCGGCCTGAAGTGCAGCGAAACGCCGCACCGCCGATCACGTCCGATCCGCCCTATCACAAGCCGGCCAAGCAATTGCTGCTGCCGCCGTTCACGCCCGACGCGATGACGAAGCTGGAGCCGCGCGTTCGCGCCATCTGCAACGAACTGATCGATGAATTCATCGCCGACGGCCAATGCGACGCCGCGGCGCGCTACACCAAGCACGTTCCGGTCCGCGCCATCGCCCACATGCTCGGTATTCCCGAGAAGGATGGTGATCTCTTCGTCAAATGGATCCACATGATCCTCGAGCTCAGCATCAAGAACGAGGGGATGCTGGTGCAGGCGGTGCAGGAGATGAGCGCCTATTTCGCCGGCCATATCGAGCACCGCAAGACACATCCGACCGACGATCTGATCTCGACGCTGATGAAGGCCAAGGACAAGGACGGCAATCCGCTGGAAGATTCCCAGGTGCTGGGCTCGTTGCGGCTGTTGCTGATTGCCGGCATCGACACCACCTGGAGCGCGATCGGTTCCTCGCTGTGGCATCTGGCAAACACGCCCGCGGACCGCGACCGCCTGATCGCGGAACCGGAACTGATGCCGAGCGCGATCGAGGAATTCCTGCGCGCCTATTCGCCGGTGACGATGGCGCGCGAAGTGATGAAGGAAACGACTATCAGCGGCTGTCCGGTCAAGCCGGGCAACATGGTGCTGCTGTCGTTCCCCGCGGCCAATCGCGATCCGGCGATGTTCCCGGATGCCGACAAGGTGGTGATCGACCGCAAGGAAAACCGCCACGCCGCGTTCGGCCTCGGCATTCACCGCTGCGTCGGCTCCAACCTCGCGCGGATGGAAATGACGGTTGCGATCGAGGAATGGTTGAAGCGGATACCGGATTTCAAGCTCGACCCGGCCGGCAAGGTCACCTGGTCGGAAGGCACGGTGCGCGGCCCGCGCCAGCTTCCGGTGCTGTTCGGCAAGAAGAGCTGAGCGCGTTTTCGGGACGTGGCGTACCGGCGCTTTCGCCGGCACGTCCGCCCGTCTATTTGATCTCGATCTTCGCTTCCTTGGCGACGACCTTCCAGGCTTCGATGTCGCTCGCATTGATGTCGCGCTGCCGTTGACCGGGAATGAAGTCCGCGGTGACGCCGAGCGCGAGCAGCCGTTCCGTCATATCGGCTTCGGCGATCGATTCCTTCAGCGCGGCGGAAAGTTTTTTCGCCGCGATGTCAGGGATGCCGGCGGGCGCGTACATCACCCAGGACAGGCTGCGTTCAAAATCGATCCCCTGTTCCTTGTAGCTTGCCACATCGGGCAGGCTTGGCGAGCGGTCTCCGCAGGTACCGAGGGCCTTTAGTTTTCCGTCCTTCACCAGCGGCGTCGCGGTCGCCATGTCGAGCGTGCCGAGCGAGATGTGGCCGCCGATGAGATCGTTGGCGACCTTGGCGGCGCCGCTGAACGGGACGTGCTGCAGCCGGATGCCGGCTTTCTGCGACAGGATTTCCGCGCAGAAATGTCCGGTCGAGCCGACACCCCAGGATCCGTACTGGATCTGATCGTCCTTCTTGGCCATCGCGATCAGGCCGCGCAAATCGTTGGCCGGAAAGTCCTTGGAGGCGACGACCAGGATCGCCGACGTTCCGATCCGGCCGATGACTGCAAAATCCTTGATCGAGTCATAGGGAAGGCTGGCATAGGACGCGGGCGCGAGGATGTGCGTGGTCATGCCGCCGATCATGATGGTGTAACCGTCCGCGGGCGAGGTCGCAACCATCTGCGTACCGATCGTGCCGGCCGCGCCGGTGCGGTTTTCGACGTAGATGGTTTGCCCCATGCGCCTGCCCATCTTGTCGGCCAGCAGGCGGCCGATGACGTCGCCGCCGCCACCGGCCGCGAACGGCAACAGCATCTTGATTTTTCTGGAGGGATAGTCCGACGCATCTTCGGCCCTGGCCGAACAGGTGGCCAATGCGAGCGTCAGCAATGTCAGCATCGTCGTGCGGAATTTCATACGCAACTCCCTTGGGTTTCCCGGTGTTTTGGTTTTTGTTTAGTCGTCGTCAAAGCAGGCCGAAATTCTCCAACTCATTTGGCGCGCGGCTCGGCGCAGGAATGTCGCAGGATGAATCGGGTCGGCAGATGGACCGGCCGCGTATCACGGGGCTGATCGCCGTCGCGGACGCGCTGCAGCAGGATTTTGGCCGCGAGCCGGCCGATTTCGCTCAGGTCCCATGTCAGCGAGCTGATCGCCGGCGTGGCGTGGCGCGCGAGGTCGGTGTCGCCGATACACACCAGCGAGATGTCGTGGGGATAGCGAATGCCGTTGCTGGCGAGCGCGTCCATGACGCTTGCCAGCATATGCGTTCCCAGCGTGATGATCGCGGTCGGCGGTGTGGGGCCCTGCAGCAACTGGCACACGTCGCTGAAGGCGATGCCGGAGCCGTGCACCTGCGGCCGGACCAAATCGAGATCGACGTCAAGCCCGGCCTCGACATGCGCCTGCCGATAGCCGGCCACCCGCTCCGTACTCGGCAGCACCGCCGCGGGCCCGGTCAAGAGCGCGATGCGGCGATGGCCGAGGCCGATGAGATAGCGCGTCACTTCGAAGCCGCCGCCGCGATGATCAGCGCGCACCGACGGCGCACCCGGCACCTCGCGGTCGATCCCGACGCAGGGCAGGTCGAGCGTCGCGAGCGCGCTGGTGAAATTCTTGTGGGTGTTGT
>JACDAG010000434.1 GCA_013695565.1 Bradyrhizobium sp. | reverse complement strand
ACCGCACGACTTTACGCCCGGCGCGCTTCAACCCGCCGTTCGCGAATCGAACGACAATATCCCCAACGGGACTCCGCGGGTAAGAGTCCAGATCGTGAACGTGAATCCGGTTGTGCAAAAATGGCTGCCGTAGTGCAACGGTCAAGGTCGACATCCGGCAATTGCCGCACGCCGAAGGCCTCGCGCTGCCGGCCGGGCCGGCGGAAACGCCGTTGATTCTGGCGCCCGGAAAATTCGCGATGGTGCCGACGGGGCTTACCATCGCATTGCCGACGGTATTCGAGGCACAGGTGCGGCCTCGCTCGGGGCTCGCGGCAAAGCATGGCGTCACCGTCCTGAATTCGCCCGGCACGGTCGATGCGGATTATCGGGGCGAGATCAACGTGCTCCTGATCAACCATGGCGACGCGCCATTCCCGATCCGGTGCGGCGAGCGCATCGCGCAAAGGGTGATTGCACCGGTCACCCAGGCCCAACTGGTCCAGGTCGACTCGCTTTCGAGCACCGATCGCGGCAGCGGCGGCTTCGGCTCGACCGGGCGCTAAGGCCATCCAACTCCGGTCGAATTAGCGGCTCTTGCGACAGGCTGCATTGTTGCGTTCTGCCACGCCTCTCATCTCTGCCTACTGATCCTCAAACGAGAGGCTTCGGTCTGAGAGACCGCGACATCGCGTGCGCTCGGAGGCAATGCCTCGATGCTCTAGCGAGCCCTCGGTTTAGCGCATAGGATACCCACCACCGGATTTTTTGGAGCCTCCATGCGAAGGCGAGATTTTATCTGTGGTTTGAGTGGCGCCGTTGCGTTGCCATGGACCGCCCGGGCACAACAGCCGGGAAGGTCCTACCGGGTCGCCTACCTCGCTCTGCTCCCCGGCGAGGACACGACGCTGGCGAAGCCGTTTTTGGAACGATTGCAGGAGTTGGGCTACAACGAGGGCAAGAACATCACGCTGGCGTACCGTTCCGCTGATGGCCGACCGGAGCGCTTGCCACAGCTCGCTGCCGAGCTGGTGCAAGGCAGACCAGACGTGCTGGTTACCGGATTTGGGACTCTCGCGGCAAAGGCCGCAATGGGCGCGACCAACACCATTCCGGTGGTCTTCACCATGGTCGGTGATCCGATTGGCGCAGGATTAGTCGTGGGCTTGAGCCGGCCCGGCGCAAATGTCACCGGTTTCAGCGACCTGGCCAGCGAATTCGCTACCAAACGACTGCAGCTGCTGCAAAACCTCATCCCGGGCCAAAAGCTCATTGCGGTGCTTGGGAACCCTGACACGCCTTTTACCGCCCTGGCACTGAAGCAAGTCAAGACGGCCGCCGCCGCAAACCATCAGCCACTTGCAGTCTTCGAAGCCAGAAACCTCGACGAGGTATCTGCCAGTATCGAGGCTGCGATCAAATCGGGAGCAGCCGGCCTGATGACTTTAGACGATCCCTTGCTGCTCAGCGCCAAACAGCAAATCATCAAACTCCTGGCAGACGCCCGGCTGCCGGCTATTTACGGATTGAGAGATTATGTGGAAGCAAACGGCTTGATGTCCTACAGCATGAACAGGCCGCAGATGTCCCGTCGTGCTGCGGATTATGTTGACAAGATTTTGAAGGGCACAGCTCCAGCCGACCTTCCGGTCGAACAGCCGACCAAGTTTGAGCTGACGATCAACCTGAAGACCGCGAAGGCGCTTGGCATCGACATCCCCCCGTCACTGCTCGCAATTGCCGACGAGGTGATCGAATAGAGCTGGCTTTGCAGAGCGCAACTCCGCTTGTGACTCTGGTGCGTCGCCTGTTCGGCCAGCAGCCGGCCGCACGGCTGGAAAAAAGGGGCCGCCAACCGAGGCGGCCTCATTGCATCGATATCCGGCCAGGCCGGAATGGTCAGGTGCCTCGTGGTGCCCGAACGCGGACGGACACGAGAATCTCGCTCGATGGCCACCCGCCCCTTCACCTCGCACTGGCCGGCACTTTCAATCCGACGGTGCGTCCCGCAAAGCCGGCGGCATCGAAGTAGCGTGTCACGCCGACGAACTGCATGTTGACGATGGTGCGCAGGCCGTTGTCGCCGCGCTTGGAGATGACATCCTGTCGCCACGGCCGGGCGGGCTTTCCGCCCGGAAGTGCTTCGGTCAGCGCGCGGCCGCGCAGCTCGCCGACCGGCGGGAGGGTGACACCCAAAATCTTCTCCAGCGTCGGCGCGATGTCGGCGTTGCTGACCGGGGCGGTATCGTTGAAGCCGGTCTTGAACGCGGGCCCGATCGCCGCCATGAAGTTTCCGGTATCGGCGCGGCTAAAGCTGCCGTGATGACCTTGTCCCTGCAAGAGGGTGGTATCGGACACGGTCGCGCTGCAAAACAGCGGCTGATCGCAGCCCGTCGTTTCGGAGCGGAAATTCACCACGATGGCCGGCGTCGGCGTTCGCGCGCCACCTTTGAGGCCCACTTTGCTCAGAGGCAGCGTTCCCGGAACCGGTCCGAGATCGTCACGGACGAAGACACCGCTGGTGTAGTCTTGCGCCAGCAGCGCCTTGACCACCTGCTTCACCAGGGTTCTGGCGTTGTCCTGCGGCAGATAGATGAGATCGTTGCCGCCGTTGGCGCCGACCACGATGTCGGGTTTGGCCGGATCGTGGCCGATCGAAGCGCTGGCGCGGCGCGGATATTTTCCGCTCCTGTAGTCGACGCCGGGTCCTTGCGCGGAGGGCTCATGCAGCGGCAGGCCCAGCGCGTGCGCAAGATCGATCGCAAGAAAGCCCGGCGGCAACTGCCCTTCGGGTACGTTGTCGTATTTCAATTTTGCAGCGGGGCTGGTCTTGCTCTGCTTCGACACCGTGCTGAAGCCATGGTCGGCCGTCACGAAGATGTTGGTATCGGCCTCGAGTCCGAGATCCCTGAGCGTAGTTACGATCGCCGCAAGGTCGTCGTCCGCCACCTTGATCGCGGCAAGCGAGGTCGGCCCATTGATGCCGGGAACGAGCTCATTGATGCTGTCGCGCTGGGAGTGCTGGGTGCCGTCCGGATCGGACGACCAATACAGCAGCATGAACGGCTTCTTGTTTTCCTTGAAATACGGCAACAGCACCTTGGTGACGATGTCGCGATAATATTTCTGCTGAATGATATTGGTTGATTTGCCGGGGTTCTCGCGTTGCGCGCGCCCCGGCGTTTCCAGCGCCAATCCGGCCTTCTTGAGCATCTCGACGACATCCGGCCGCAACACGATGCCATTTTTCTTGCCGGTATCGTCGTCGAAGAAAATCGTGGTTTTGCCGTCGAGCTGGGTCAGATCGTGGATTCCGACCGGGCCGACCTTGCCGAGGCCGGCAGTGAAGTAACCCTTTTCGCGCGCGGCGGCCATGATCGAGCGCTCGGCAATGAAGTTGCCGCCGTGATGCTGATTGAGCTCAGCCAACACCGCATTGTCCTGGATGAAAGGCGTGACGGTTCCGGCGGCGCTTGCGACCGGAAAGCCGGTATAGAACACGTTGCCGAAATCACCGGTGTCGCCGACCAGGTGACCGGTCGCGATCACCGAGGCGTTCGTGGTGGTGATGGTCGGATAGATCGAATGACTGTTCGAGAAGTTGACACCGATGTCCCGTATCCGCGCAAATGTCGGGGCTCGCTCGGGAGTCACGGCAGCGGCCCGAAGACCGTCAGCAACGAACAGAATGACGTTCTGTTGCGCGTGGCATGGCAGCGTGCTCGCCACGACAGCGAAGACGACAGCGAAGACCGCGCAGACGATTGATTTCCTCATTGGTGCCCCCCGGCATTGCGAATTTTGGGTGCAGTATGAGGCAAAGCGGCGCTTGCGCCAAGTTCAGAACCGGCTGAGACGAAGGCAACGTCGCGAAAGTTCGCGATTGTCGGCGATTGCCATGAACGCCATACTCGGAGAATGCACTCCAGCGCCAGAGGACCGAATGACGACGCTCAACCGACGCAAGATCGGCACGACGAAGCTCCATGTTACCGAACTCGGCCTCGGCGGCGCCCCGATGGGCGGCTTTCGTGCGACGATCTCCGACGCCGAAGCGGCGGCGCTGATCGATGCCGCCTACCAGGACGGCGTGCGCTATTTTGATACCTCGCCATTCTACGGCTACGGCCGCAGCGAGCTGCGCATGGGCGCTGCGCTGCGCGAGAAACCGCGCGATGAGTACGTGCTGTCGACCAAGGTCGGTCGCATCATGCACGCCATGGGGCCCGGCGAGAAACCGCCGGCCGATTTCCGAGACAACGGCCTGCCAGGCTTTGCGCCTGAATTCGACTACACCTATGACGGCGTCATGCGCTCGCTCGAGCATTCATACCTGCGGCTTGGGCTGGCACGTATCGACATCGCCCTGATCCACGACGTCGATTTCTGGACCACCAGGGACCGCTCCGTTCTCGAACAACGGTTCAAGACGGTGATGGACGGGGGTTTCAAGGCGCTCGACGAGTTGCGCAAGGCCGGAATCATCGGCGCCATCGGTGTTGGGATCAACGAGTCGGATACCAGCCTGCGCTTCATCCAGGCCGGCGACTTCGACTGCATGCTGCTGGCCGGCCGCTACACGCTGCTCGAGCAAGGTGGGCTCGAGGCATTCCTGCCGGAATGTGTGAAGCGGAACGTGTCCGTGATCCTGGGCGGCCCGTACAATTCCGGCATCCTCACCGGTGGCGTGAAGGCCGGCGCCACCCATGATTATGTCGCGGCGCCCGCGCATCTGATCGAGAAGGCGCAAAGGATCGAGGTGGTATGCCGGCGCCACGGCGTCGAGCTGGGGGCGGCAGCCATGCAATTCCCGCTGTTCCATCCGGCCGTGGCCTCGGTCATCCCGGGAGCGCTCAGCACCGCCGAAGTGAAGCAGAATGCGGCGCGCCTGTCGGCGACGATCCCGGTCGAGCTCTGGAGCGAGCTCAAGCGCGAAAAGCTGCTCGATCCCAGCGCGCCGACGCCCAACTGAGGAGGAGGCCGCGGCCTGCGCCATCCATGTGCTCGCCCGCGCCTACGACGTGATCGAATCGAGATTCTGTCGCTCGGCGACGGGCAACTGTGTGCCGTGGCGCGCTGGGTTTCCTTGCCGCAAGATTCATTTGTGCATCTGCCCTATTAAAGCACTCGGTGCACCGTTACGATGCGGTCGCTTGAGCCAAGGGGCGGACATGAGGCGGCGGGATTTCCTCGGAATTCTTGGAGGCGCGGTGGCTGCAAGGCCGCATTCCGCACGAGCGCAGCAAGCATTGCCGTTGATCGGATTTCTCCACTCCGGAACACTGGAGCAGAACGCCAACCGCTTGGTGGGATTCCGCAAGGGCCTGAGTGACGCGGGCTTTGTCGAAAACCAGAACGTGACGATCGAATACCGCTGGGCGGATGGGCAAAACGGCCGGCTGCCGGAATTGGCGGCCGACCTGGTCCGGCGGAAGGTGGCGGTGATCGTTGCCGTATCCAGCCAGCCGGCGACGCTCGCGGCCAAAGCCACGACCACGACCATACCGATTGTCTTTATCCTGGCCCGGCGACCCGGTTGCCGCGGGGCTGGTCGCCAGCCTCAATCGGCCGGGCGGCAACGCCACTGGAATCGGCACCCTGAATGATGAGCTTGCGGCAAAGCGGCTCGGCCTGCTACGCGAGCTGGTACCCAAAGCCGCTCCTATCTTCGTGCTTTTCAACCCGGCTCGATCCGAGCGCTGAGGCGATGTCGAGAGACCTTCAGGCGCGAGCACGCTCTCTCGAGGTGCAACTCCAACTTCTCTACGCTGGCACCGATCGCGAGATCGATGCAGCCTTCACAACCCTCACGTCAAAGTCCGGCGGCGCCTTGCTGGTGAACGCTGATCCCTTCTTCTTCATCCGCCGCGCACAGATTACCGCGCTGGCAGCGCTCCACGCCGTGCCGGCGATCTACTATGACCGCGAATTTGCGGTCAGTGGCGGCCTGATAAGCTACGGAGCAGACCTTCCAAGTGTGTGGGGGCAGGCGGGCAACTATGTCGCCCGCATTCTCAAAGGCGACAAACCGGCCGATCTGCCCGTCGCGCAACCGACGAAATTCCAACTCGTCATCAACCTCGAAATTGCCAAGAGGCTCGGCCTTGCGGTGCCTCCGACGCTGCTTGCCACCGCAAATGAGGTGATCGAATAGCGAATAGCGATCAATGTCTCCTATTGGCACATTCGGAGCTGCGGACGTTGCCAACGAATGTCCGATCGATCCAAAGCAGACATCGCAAGGCCCTTTAGCATTCCTGCTTCAGCCGCTATAGCGTTTTCCAGCGAAGTGGATCCGGTTCGCGCTAAGAAAACGCGTCAAAACAAGGAATCCAGAGCCCCGTTTCGATTCAATCGAAACGGAAAAGGCTCTAGGGTGCCAGAAACCTGCGACGAGTATGAAGCGGCGCGAGTTCATAAAGCTTTGTGGCAGCAGCGTAGCGATGACGTGGCCAGTCACGGCGCGCGCGCAACAGATGCCGACAATTGGATTGCTGGGAGCTTCGACAGCTCAGGCATGGGCCGGGCTGACGGCAGTGTTCCATCAAGGTCTGAGCGATGCTGGGTACATCGAAGGCAGAAACGTCGCGGTCGAATATCGCTGGGTCGGCGGGCAATACGAGCGGTTGGCCCAAATGGCTGATGAGCTGATCCGGCATCCCGTCTCGATCCTTGTCGCCTTCACGACTCCTGCGGCGTTTGCCGCAAAAGTCGCGACGACAACAGTTCCGATTGTCTTCACCACAATCAGCGATCCGGTGCAGACAGGCCTGGTCACAAGTCTGAGCCGACCGGACGGCAACATTACTGGCATAACTTATCTGAGTCTGGAGCTCGGATCCAAACATCTGGAACTGATGCGCGAAGCAATTCCAACGGCCACGTCGGTGGCTCTGCTCATCAATCCGACCAACGCCGCGACCGTGCCCCAGCGAGCGGTTTTCCAAGCTGCAGCTCGCACGCTCGGGATCGATTTGCATGTGATGCTGGCCAGCAGCTCGGAGGAGCTCGACGCCGCCTTCGAGCATATGGCCAGACTCCGTATCGGTGGTCTCGTCCTCACCGGCGACCCGTTCTTAAATTCGCAGATCGAGCGGATCGCGGCCCTGGCGCTTCGCAACAGGCTGCCCTCGATCTATCCATCCGAACGGTACCCCGCCGCTGGCGGTCTGATGAGCTACGCTGGCAATGCCTTCGAGGCCTACAGGCAGGCCGGCATCTACACAGGGCGCATTCTGAAGGGAGAGAAGCCGGCTAACCTGCCGGTCCAGCAAGTGACAAAGGTGGAGTTGATCATAAACCTCAAGACCGCCAAGGCGCTCGGCATCAGCCTGCCGCTAGCGCTACTCGGCCGCGCCGATGAGATCATCGAGTAAGAGCATCAAGGTCCGCACCTGACCCGAAGCGGAAACCGAGCGTCCAATCATCGCTGATGAACCATTTGTTCTGCGACCCCGACCAAAGGACAAATGAACGTCCGGAGAATGGCGGTCGGATATTCCGGCTGCTCCGACCGACGTGCGGAGACCACGTGCGATGCCGATGCGTTTCTCAACATGCCGGTTGTTGGCTTGCATGGCCGTGGTGGTTCTCGCCGGGTTGCCGAGAGTGGCCGCCGCAGACGAGTGGGATTCCTGCGTAAAGCTATCAGATGACCTCGCGGTCGCAGGGTGCTCGCGCGCCATCGACTCGCACCAATACACCGGTCGAAGCCTCGCGCGGCTGTATGCGCGTCGCGGCGGGGCGTACCAGGCACAGGGTGACCCCAACCGCGCAGTTGCGGATTACAACGAGTCGATGCGGATCGATCCGACGTATCCGGCTGCCTACAGCAACCGCGGCAACATTTGGTTCCACAAGGGCGACTTCGATCGGGCCATCGCGGACTATACCCAGGCGATCCAGCTCGATCCGAAATTTGGCGCCGCCTACGCCAACCGCGGCAGCGCCTTGGGGGCCAGGGGCGACCTCGACCGGGCCATCGCGGACTTCGACCAGGCGATCCAGCTCGATCCGAAAGATGCTGAAGCGTTCTACGGTCGCGGCAGGGCCTGGAGCGCCGGGGGCGACTACGTCCGGGCGATCGCGGACTATGACCAGGCGATTCAGCTCAATCCGAAATACGGGCGCGCCTACGTCAACCGCGGCAGCGCCTGGGGCAACAGGGGCGACCTCGACCGAGCCATCGCGGATTATAACCAGGCGATCCGACTCGATCCGAAGGATTCCAAAGCCTATTACAACCGCGGCATTGCGTGGGAGAAGAAACGCAGTCTCCAAGCGGCATTGGCTGACTTCAAGATGCACTCTCAACTCGCTCCGTCCGATCCAGACGGCCGGACGGCTGTGAAGCGCGTATCGAAAGAATTGAGCGCAAGATAACGGGGCGGCGCTGACATGGCTTGACGTCTGGAAGTGGCGGTTAACGGACATTCCTCAAACGGGCATGTCAACCAAGTGCCAGTGGCGGACGTGGCCGGTCGTGTCACGACCTGGCCACCGCGCGCTTTATTTTTCCAGCCCTCTGGCAATCTTGCCCTTGATCTTCTGCGCATCGGCTGGATCGGGCTTGAGCGACAACGCCTGCTCCCAGGATTTGCGCGCCTCGTCCTGGCGTCCCGTCCGCCAGTGCGCATCGCCGAGATGGTCTCTTATTTCGCTGAACGTCGGTTCGAGGGCGGCCGCGCGCTCCAGCAGCTTGATCGCCTCCCGATAGTCGCCGAGGCGGTAGTGCGCCCAGCCGAGACTGTCGAGCAGATTGCCGCTGTCCGGTTTGAGCTTGACGGCCTTCTCGAGCAGCGCCCGGCCTTCCCTGACCTTGAGATTCCGCTCGACCCAGTTAAAGCCGAGTTGATTGAGCACCTCGGGCTGATCGGGATCGAGCTCCATCGCCTTGAGAAAATCCGCCTCCGCCTGGGGCCATTTGCCGAGCCGCGCGTAACTCACGCCGCGATAAAGCCACCAGGTCCAGTGCGCCTTTTCCGGCTTGCCGGCCAGCTCGATGGTCTTGCTATAATCCCTGGCGGCACGTTCGAAATCGCTCTTGTCACGGTAGGCATCGCCGCGACGGCTATATGCCCGCAAATCTTTCGGATCGAGGCGGATCACCTCGCTGTAATCCTTGATGGTGCGGTCATGATCGCCCTTGGTGGCGTAAACAGCCGCGCGATTGGAATAGGCCCTCGCGTCCTTCGGATTGAGGCGGATCGCCTCGTCGTAATCCTTGATGGCGCGATCGTTGTCGCCCTTGGCGACGTAAACCGCCGCGCGATTGAAATAGGCCGCCACATATTTCGGATTGAGGCGGATCACCTCGCCGTAATCCTTGATGGCGAGGTCGTTATTGCCCTTTTCCCGGTGGGCATTGCCGCGATTGTAATAGGCAATCAGATATTTCGGATCGAGGTTGATGGCCTCATCGAGATCCTTGATGACGCGGTCGTTATCGCGCTTGCTGGAGTAGACGACGCCGCGATTGTAATAGGCCTTCGCATCTTTCGGATCGAGGCGGATCGCCTCGTCGAACTCCTGGATGGCGCGGTCGTAATCTCCCTTGGTGGTGTAAACAGCCCCGCGATTGAAATAGGCCGCCGCATATTTCGGATCGAGCCGGATCGCCTCGCTGTAATCCTTGATGGCGCGCTCGTGATCGCCCTTGTCCCTGTGGACATTGCCGCGATTGAAATAGGCAACCACCAATTCCGGATCGAGCCGGATGGCCTCGTCGAAATCCTTGATGGCGCGGTCGTTCTCGCCGCCCTTGTTGGCGTAGATGCTGCCGCGATTGCTATAGGCCGCCGCATTTTTCGGATCGAGGCGGATCGCCTCGGCGAAATCCTTGATGGCACGATCGTAGTCGCCCTTTTCGGAGTAGTAGTGTCCGCGACTGTTATATTCGTCGGCATTCTCCGGGATCGGCGCCGTTTGTCCCGCTCTCCGCCGCAGCCGCGCCGCCTCGTCGTAATCCTTTTTGGCGCGGGCGGAGTCTCCCTTCTTTTCATGGGCCCGCCCGCGAATCTCATAGGCAAGCAGATATTTCGGATCGAGACGGATCGCCTCGTCGTACTCCTTGATGGCGCGGGCGTAATCGTCCTTGAAGAAGTAGGCGCCCCCGCGATGCAAATAGTTGCTGGCATTTTTTGGATCGAGCCGGATCGCCGCGCTGTAATCTCCGATGGCGCGGTCGTAATCGCGCTTGCCGGAGTAGGCACGGCCGCGATTGAAGTAGGCCTCTGCAAAGTTCGGATCGAGGCGGACCGCCTCGTCGTGATCCCTGATGGCGCGGTCGTTGTCGCCCTTGTCGAAATAGGCATTGCCGCGATTGCTATAGGCATCCGCAAATTTCGGATCGAGGCGGATCGCCTCGTCGTGATCTCTGATGGCGCGGTCATGATCGCCCTTGCCGTGGTAAGCCTTGCCGCGGCCGGTATAGGCAAGTGGATATGTTGGATTGACGCGGATCGCCTCGTCGTAATCCTTGATGGCGCGGTCGTAATCGCCCTTCTTGAAGTACGCAACGCCGCGAGCATTATAGGCACGTACAGCTTTCGGATCGAGGCGGATTGCCTCGTCGTAATCCTTGATCGCACGGTCGTTATCGACAGTGCCGTAGGCATAGCCGCGATTGACATAGGCGTTGGCGCGGTTTGTCTCGCTCTCGGCCGCGCCGCGCGCCAGCACCTGCGTGCATCCGGCGATCTTGCGATCCTGGTCGGCGGTTTGACCGCAATCCTCCCACGCTTGGTCCGCCGCGCGGGCCGGCGGCGCGAGCAAAGGCAGGAACGCCAGAGCCAGGACCAGGAAAAGGT
>JACDAG010000428.1 GCA_013695565.1 Bradyrhizobium sp. | reverse complement strand
GGCGGCGTGAATTGCGATGGCGCGGACGGCGGCCGCGGTTATTGGAACGGTTTTCGGTTTCTTCCTCGGCCTCGCGATGGGCACGTTCGTCGGCCTCGATCAGGGCCTGACGGTCGGCGACCGGAATCTGATAATAATCGGGGTGGATTTCGCAAAAGGCCAGGAAGCCGTGGCGGTTGCCGCCATATTCGATGAAGGCCGCCTGCAGTGACGGCTCTACGCGCGTGACCTTGGCGAGGTAGATATTACCGCGCAGTTGTTTGCGCTGGGCAGTCTCGAAATCAAATTCTTCGACGCGATTGCCGCGGACCACAACGACCCGGGTCTCTTCCGGGTGGGTGGCATCGATCAACATCTTGTTGGGCATTTTGGAGCTCTTGACGGCGGCGGGCGCGGTGCAAGGCGCGCGCATAATGCGCGGCCCGGTGACGCGACGGTCCACCTGATTCGGGGGTGAGGGGAAGGCCAAAACGCAAACCTTGGCGCCGCGCCGAACGGGGACCCACTGGAACAAGGCGACGCGCGGAGCTTTCGCTTCGCATCGGCGCGATCGTCCCGCAGGTCTTGGTCGGCAACACAGTCTGGCGCATCAAGCGTCGGCCCGTCTGAACATGTTGGCGGCAAAATTGACCGCCGTGTCTATTCGCTGAAGGCCCGGCGCGGCGCCAAAGCGCTCGCCGGCCATCGCATATCGGACCGTTTTGGGTCCGGATAATCAGTTCTGCCGTGTCTTGAACCGTCCCTGGAGCAAGAAGGTACCTGGGACCGGACGCCGCTCGGGCTCGAAACCGCCTCTCCGTGTCAGCCGCGCGCAGCGCTGGCTGTGGAGAGGTCGGGAAAGACGCAGGTCCCTTCGGCTTCGAAGGTTCCGGCGCTGCACCGGGAGGCTGAACGCGACACAACCGGGAGTATTAGCCGTCAGCACCTCGTACATACGTGGATTGCCCGCCCGGTGCAAGGGAACCATACGGGAAGCATCGGGGAAGCGTCGCTGCACGGCAACACTCGTCTCTTTTTGCTTTTGGGCCCTTAAGGTTCGATTAACCCTGTGGTTTTAATGCGGTAAGAGGGCTGCTCGGAGGCACCGAATCGTTGGCGAACCGCGCAAATCACCGGGTTTTGCTGGGGTGCGGCTTGTTGTGCGCCGCAGCAATCCTGTGCGCCGAGGTCATCGTGCCGTGCGCTGCCCAAGCGCCTGCGGCTAGCCCCGCTGCGTCAGGTCCGGCCACTCCGGGTCCTTCTCTTGGTTCTTCTTCTGGCCCTTCCATCCAAAGCCCGGTCGCGGCCTCGAATTTTCCAATCGCCCACGATGCCCGGCTCGCCGGTGACGTCAAACAGACCCGCTTCATCCTCGATCTCGACAAGCCGATCCAGTTTCGCGCCTTTGCGTTGGCCGATCCGTATCGGGTGGTGGTGGACATCCCCCAGGTCAGCTTCAAGCTGGCCGCGGGCACCGGCACCGCGGGTCGCGGACTGGTCAAGGCATTCCGCTATGGCCTTGTGATGCCGGGCGGTTCGCGAATCGTGTTCGACCTCACGGGTCCGGCCAAGATCGGCAAATCCTATGTGCTGGAAGCCGCCAACGGCCAACCGCCGCGGCTGGTGCTCGAGCTGGAAGAGGTCGACCGGACCGCCTTCGTGCAGTTGCTGGCGCCCGAGAATCGCCCCGAATTGCGTCCCGCGATCGCGGACGCCAATGCCGCCGCCGGGCCGGCCGAAGCGTCGGCGTCGGCCAAGTCCGCGCAGCCGCCGGATGCGCGTCCGCTGATCGTGATCGATCCCGGCCATGGCGGCATCGACAACGGCACCCAGGCCAGCGGCGAAATGGAAAAGAATCTGGTGCTGGGCTTCGGTCTGGCGCTGCGCGATCGGATCGAGAAATCAGGCAAATACCGCGTCGTCATGACCCGTACCGATGACACGTTCATCCCGTTGAACGACCGGGTGAAGGTCGCGCGTACCCAGTCCGCCGCGCTGTTCGTCTCGATCCATGCCGACGCCTTGCCGCGGCGCGAGGGCGACGCCCAGGGCGCCACCATCTACACGTTGTCGAACAAGGCCTCCGACGCCGAGGCCGAGCGGCTGGCGGAGGCAGAGAACAAGTCGGACGCGATCGGCGGCGTCAATCTCACGGATGAACCAACCGAGGTTGCCGACATCCTGATCGACCTCGCGCAGCGCGAGACCAAAACGTTTTCAAACCGGTTCGCCCGGCTGTTGATGGGCGAGATGAAGACCACGGTGCGGATGCACAAGCACCCGCTGAAATCCGCCGGCTTCCGGGTTCTGAAGGCGCCCGACGTGCCCTCGGTGCTGGTCGAACTCGGCTATGTCTCGAACAAGGGCGACCTCCAGCTTCTGGTGTCGGAAAACTGGCGGAACAAGACGGTCGGTTCGATGGCGCTGGCGATCGATGCATTTTTTGCCAAACGGCTGGCAACCGCCGGGGCGGGCAAATGAAAAGCTGTATGAAAATGCAGATTAAATGCACACCGTCCGGTGGCCGAAGCCCTAGTTTGGCCACAGCGGCAGCGGTATAGAAAATGACCGCGGGGCTTCGGAATCGGCCAGTATTGTCCGCCGGCCCCTACATTATTCGTCCACGCAACGGCGGTCCGTTGGTGGGGTTTGAGCGCCGGAATTTCTTGAACGCCAGGATTTGATGGCAAGGCAGGCGCCGAAAGTCTCGGCGCAAGGGTTGGAACGGAACTTCGATCATGCGCTTGCTGGTGCGGTTTTTGGGTTTCTTGTTTGCCGCCGGAACCGTGGTGTTCCTGGTCGGTGTCGCCGGCGTTGCGGGCGCGATCTGGCATTTCTCCAAGGATTTGCCGGACTATTCGCAGCTTCAGGATTATGAACCGCCGGTCATGACGCGCGTGCATGCCTCCGATGGCGCGCTGCTCGGCGAGTACTCTAAGGAGCGCCGGCTCTATCTGCCGATCCAGGCGGTTCCAAAGCTCGTCATCAACGCGTTCCTCGCCGCCGAGGACAAGAACTTCTACGAGCATGGCGGCATCGACTTCCAGGGCATGGCGCGCGCCGCCGTGGTGTATGCGCAGAATTACGGCTCCAACAAACGGCCGCAGGGCGCCTCCACGATCACCCAGCAGGTCGCGAAGAACTTCCTGCTCACCAACGAAGTGTCGTTCGCCCGCAAGATCAAGGAAGCGTTGCTGGCGATGCGCATCGAGCGCGCCTATTCGAAGGACCGCATCCTCGAGCTCTATCTCAATGAAATCTATCTCGGCCTCGGCGCCTACGGCATCGCCGCCGCGTCGCTGGTCTATTTCGACAAATCCGTCAACGAACTCTCGATTGCGGAGGCCGCCTATCTGGCGGCGATGCCGAAGGCGCCGGGCGCGCTGCATCCGGTGCGCAACCGCGACCGCGCGATCGAGCGGCGCAACTACGTAATCGACCGCCTGGTGGAAAACGGCTGGACCAAGCAGGCCGACGCCGACAAGGCGCGCAAGGATCCGCTCGTCGTCACCAGCCGCGGCAATGGCGCGCATATCTTCGCCGGCGAGTATTTCGCTGAGGAAGTCCGCCGCGACATCTTCGAACGCTACGGCGAAAAGAAACTCTATGAAGGTGGCCTCTCGGTTCGGGCGACGCTCGATCCGAAGATGCAGGTGATGGCGCGCAAGACCATGGCGGCCGGCCTCGTCAACTACGACGAGGGGCAAGGCTGGCGCGGCGCCGTCAGCAAGCTCGACATTTCCGGTGACTGGGGCGTCAAGCTCGCCGACGTCAAATCGCTGGGCGATATCGCGCCCTGGCGGATGGGCGTGGTGCTGGAGACCAGCGACCAGTCGGCGCGGATCGGCTTCCAGCCTGGCCGCGAACTGGGCGGCGCGATTTCCAAGCAGCGCGTGACCGGCATCATCACGCTGGACGGCGTGAAATGGGCGCGGGCGGCCACCGGATCCACCAAGGGCCGGACGCCGACCTCGGTCGCGCAAGTGCTGGCGCCGGGTGACGTGATCTATGCCGATCCGCTGTTCGGCAAGGACGGCAACCCGGTCGAAGGACAATACCGGCTGCGTCAGTTGCCGGAAGTATCGGGTGCGATGGTGGCGATGGACCCCTGGACCGGCCGCGTGCTGGCAATGGTCGGTGGCTTCTCGTTCGACCAGAGCCAGTTCAACCGCGCGACGCAGGCCTATCGGCAGCCGGGCTCCTCGTTCAAGCCGCTGGTCTATTCGGCGGCGATGGACAATGGCTATACGCCATCGACGGTGGTGATCGACGCGCCGATCGAAATCGATCAGGGACAGGGCGCCGGCGTCTGGCGCCCGGAAAACTATTCCTCCGGCAAGTACCAGGGCGCGGTGACGCTCCGCAACGCGCTGCGGCAATCGCTGAACACGGTGACGGTGCGGCTGGCGCAGGACATCGGCATGCCCTTGATCGGCGAATATGCGCGCCGTTTCGGCGTCTACGACGAACTGCCGAACTTCCTGTCCTATTCGCTCGGCGCCGGCGAAACCACTGTTATGCGCATGGTCACGGCCTATTCGATGTTCGCCAATGGCGGCCGCCGCGTAAAGCCGACCTTGATCGACCGCATCCAGGACCGTTACGGCCACACGATCTTCAAGCATGACGCGCGCGAGTGTCGCGGTTGCGACGCGCCCGGTGGCTGGAAGAATCAGCCCGAGCCGCAGCTGGTCGATCGCCGCGAGCAGGTGCTCGATCCGATGACGGCGTATCAGATCACGTCGATGATGGAATATGTCGTCCAGGCTGGCACCGCGACTGTGGTGAAGGAAGTCGGCAAGCCGATCGCCGGCAAGACCGGAACGACCAACGACGCGAAGGATGCCTGGTTCATCGGCTTCTCGCCGGACCTCGTGGTCGGCATCTATCTCGGCTACGACAAGCCGCGCACCCTCGGCGGCAAGGCGACCGGCGGCGCGCTGGCAGCACCGATCGCGCGCGACTTCCTCAAGCTCGCGCTCGCCGACAAGGCCGCGATCCCGTTCAAGGTGCCGGCCGGAATCAAGCTGGTCCGCGTCGATGCCAAAAGCGGCATGCGCGCGGGTCCGGGCGAGGGTGGCCGGACCATCCTGGAAGCCTTCAAGCCGGGTACCGCGCCGCCCGACAATTACTCCGTCATTGGCGTGGCGGATGCCGACGGGCGCACGCCGCAGCAGGGATTTCAGCCATTATATCAGCCCGAGAACAGCGGCAACATCATGAGGCCCGGCGGGCTGTACTAGGCTTGTTGGTGAAGAAACCGCTTGGGACCAAACCCCAGGCGGATTGCACTTTGTAGCAGAGGCCGCTACATCCCTGACACTGTTGTTAGCTAGCGGTTTGCACCGCAGATCAGAGACATCATGCGCGCCGAAGTCGAACGCCTCGTTGAAGAGATCAAGCAGTCAGTCGGGCTGCTGAGGAGGCATCTTTGACGTCGAACAGTCCACGGCACGCCTAGCCGAGCTCAACAAGCTCGCCGAAGATCCCAATCTCTGGAACGATCCTCAGAAGGCCCAGAAGCTGATGCAGGAGCGCACCTCGCTGGAGGACGCGCTGCAAGGTATCGGCAAGGTCGAGCGCGAGCTCAGCGACAATGTCGAGATGATCGAGCTCGGCGAAGCCGAGAACGACGCAGGCGTCGTTACCGAAGCCGAGAATGCACTGAAGGCCCTGAAGAAGGAAGTCGGCCGCCGCGAGCTCGAAGCGCTGCTGTCGGGCGAGGCCGACCGGTTCGATTCCTATCTCGAGGTCCATGCCGGTGCGGGCGGCACCGAAAGCCAGGATTGGGCCGAGATGCTGCTGCGCATGTATACGCGTTGGGCCGAGAAACACGGCTTCAAGATCGAATATCTCGAAGAGACCCAGGGCGAAGAAGCCGGGATCAAATCCGCCACCATCCAGATCTCGGGCCATAATGCCTATGGCTGGCTCAAGACCGAGGCCGGCGTGCACCGCCTGGTACGGATATCGCCGTACGATTCCAATGCGCGCCGGCACACTTCGTTTTCGAGCGTGGCGATTTTTCCCGTGGTCGACAACAGCATCAAGATCGACATCGCCGAGTCCGACGTGCGCACCGACACCATGCGCTCGGGCGGCGCCGGCGGGCAGCACGTCAACAAGACCGAATCCGCGGTGCGCCTGACGCATATCCCGACCGGTGTCGCGGTGGTCTGTCAGGCCGGCCGCTCGCAGCACAAGAACAAGGCGCAGGCCTGGGACATGCTGCGCGCGCGGCTCTACGAAATCGAACTGAAGAAGCGCGAGGAGCAGGCCGCCGCCGATCAGGCCGCCAAGACCGATATCGGCTGGGGCCATCAAATTCGTTCCTACGTGCTGCAGCCCTATCAGATGGTCAAGGATTTGCGCACCGGCGTGCAGACCTCGGATACGTCGGGTGTGCTCGACGGCGATCTCGATGAATTCATGGCCGCGACGCTGGCGCAACGCGCGTTCGGCACCGGTCCCGGCTCGGTCGAGGATGTGGATTAGGCCATGACGACAGTCGCTTTCATCGGCCTTGGCCGCATGGGCCACGGCATGGCGGGCCGTTATCTCGATGCCGGCTTTTCGGTTGCGGTCTGGAATCGCAGCAAGGCCAAGGCCGAGGATCTGATCGCGCGCGGCGCGCGCTGGGCGGCGTCGCCGGCGGATGCCGCTGATGGCGCGGATGCCGTCGTCACCATGGTCGCCGATGACGGCGCGTCTCGCGCCGTGTGGCTCGGCCAGGATGGCGCGGCCGCCAAAATGAAGCCGGGGTCGCTGGCGATCGAATGCTCCACGGTATCGCACCGGCACGCGCTCGATCTCTCGCGCGGACTGCGCGATCGCGGCCTGGTCTATATCGATTGTCCCGTCACCGGCCTGCCGCAAGCGGCGGTCGCCGGGAAGCTAACGCTATTGGTCGGCGCTGACCCAGCCGATCTCGATCGGGCAAAACCTTATCTCGCGCCGATCGGCGACGTAATCCGGCACTTTGGCGCTGTCGGCACCGGCACCGTTTTCAAGCTGATCAACAATCTGATGGGCGCGGTGCAGATCGCGAGTCTGGCCGAAGGCATTGCCATGGCCGAGCAGGCCGGGCTCGACATGAACCTCGTGTCGGAAGCGCTGGCGACCGGCGCGGTGGCGAGCCCGCAGGTGATCCGTCATTCCAAACGCATGGTGGCGCGCGATTTCTCCGGCGCATCGTTCACGACGGCGCTCCGCCACAAGGATGCGGCCTATGCGGTGAGGTTGGCCGAGAGCCTGCTGGCCGGCACGCCGCTGGTCGGCCGCGCTGCAGTGGAGGCTTACGCGCGCGCCACGGCCGAGATGCCCGACGACGACGAAGGCAAGATGATCGAGATCGTGTCGCGCCCGAAATAAGCGTGTTCGGGAATCGGGTGGGAATGGCGCACGCGTTGGAATAAATCTGCGTCGAACGCAGACATGAGCCGCGATGACCGCCAACGATGTCAGGATCGACGCCCGCGACTGGTCGCTGCTTGGCCTGCTTTCGGTGCTGTGGGGCGGTTCGTTCTTTTTCAACGGCGTGGTGCTGCGCGAATTGCCGCCGCTGACCTTGGTGCTGCTGCGGGTGGCGCTGGCGTCGATCATGCTGCTGCCGTTGTTGTGGGTCTATCGGATAGATTTCCCCAAGGGCGTGTCAGGCTGGAAGCCGTTTTTCGCGATCGGGCTCTTCAACAACGTATTGCCGTTCTCGCTGATTGTGGTCGGGCAAACCACCATTCCAAGCGGGCTGGCGTCGATCCTCAACGCCACCACGCCGTTGTTTACAGTGGTGGTGATGGCCGCGGCCGGTGAAGAGAAGCTGCAGGCGCGGCGGATCGCGGGTGTCATCGTCGGCCTGATCGGCGTGGTGATCTTGCGCGGCTGGAGCTTTGACGGAGAGGGATTCTGGAGCGGGCAGGGCCTCGGCATCCTGCTCTGCCTGTTGGGCGCGTTCAGCTACGGCTTGTCGGCGCTGCTGGCGCGAAGGCTGCTGTCAAATTCGACGCCGCTGGGAACGGCGACGTTCCAGTTGCTGGCGTCGACGGTGATGATGACGGCTGTCGCCGGGATCATGGAACGTCCCTGGCGATTGCCGATACCGGGTGCGGCGACGTGGTTCGCGGTGATGGGTCTTGCGGCGCTGTCGACGGCGCTGGCCTATATCGTGTTCTTCCAGATCCTGCGGCGCTCCGGCGCCACCAATGTCATGCTGGTCACGCTTTTGATTCCGGTCACCGCCATCGTGCTCGGCT
Organism: Bradyrhizobium sp.; assembly: GCA_013695565.1. Taxonomy (GTDB): domain Bacteria; phylum Pseudomonadota; class Alphaproteobacteria; order Rhizobiales; family Xanthobacteraceae; genus Bradyrhizobium. Next base: position 5,228 of record JACDAG010000428.1, on the reverse strand, counting down.
ATCTCGTGTTGGGCGAGCAGATTTCGCCGCGCGAAATCGCCGGCGCGCTGGTGATCGGCAGCGCGCTGTTGCTGATCGACGGGCGCGTGCTCGAATGGTTTCGAGGCCGGCTTGCTTAGAGCATTATCGGTTCTTATTGAATCAATCGGTGTATTCCGTGAATTTCTTGTAGATCCAGCGTCTGCCGTCATACCGCCGCCAGACCTGACCGGTCAGCAATCGTCCGGTGATCGATCGCCGCGGAATCAGGATCTTCCGCAAGTGCCAGACCTCGGCCCAGGCGGGCTTCGGATTGAGGCTCAAAATTCGAAATCGCTCCTGGCTGTCGGCATGCATGGCGCGCTCACGATCTAACGAGGCGGCGGGGCGGAGTATGTTCGCCTGACCGCGTTGTTAAGTGGCCGGACCATGAAATTGTCCGGTCCATGCACGATATCGCGCCGCGATGTCAGTGCAATTGCCGTCGCTCGTTAAGCTAACCGGTCAACCTTACCGCCGGTCAATCACTGGGATCGCTGAGCTTTCCACTGCGCCAACCAGACAAGGAATCGTCCGCTGTCGCGCTCGCCGCCATGCCAGGCGGCATAGACCGCGCCGTCGCCGGCCACCAGCACGACGGCATCGAGTCCTTTGGAACGGCGCAGCGTGTCGATGGCCTGTAGCGGGGTCTGGGCAATCGGACCGGCCACATTGAAAGACGTGTTGACGGATATCTCGACGCCGACGTAACGGCCGAGCGCTTTCAGATAGGCGTAGGTGAGGGGATCGTCGTCCGCATGGACGATCTGGATCCGGCCGGTGCCGTCGGCATGGATGACCGCCGGAATTTTCGCGCGCGCCGCGGGTTTCGATTGCGCCGTCAGCACCATGTAATTGTAGGCGTTGTAGCCGGCGTCGGAGGCGCCCGGCAGCAATTCGAAATACTTCTGTGCGGCTTCGAGCGTGGCCATCGGCGCCAGCGGGCGGATCGCTTCGCGGTATTTGACGCGTTCGTTGAGCCGCTCGCGCACGTCGGGATCGCAGGGATTGGCGAGGATGGAGCGGTGTCCGAGCGCGCGGGGTCCGGTCTCGGCCGCGCCCTGATACAGCGCGATCACGCCGCTCTGCGCCACCATGAACGCCATCAGGTCGGCTATGGCGTCACGGCCATCAGCTGTCGAGATGTCACCGATGCGCTGCGAGCCAATGTCGCCGGCTTTGAGCGCGTTCGCGATGTCGTCGTTCGACGGCGGCAAGCCGCAATAGAACGCATGCGTCATCGGCGCGCCGCGCGGGGCGCCCGCCAGTTGCGCGAACATCCAGGCGGCGCCGATGGTGACGCCGGGATCGCCGGGCACCGGCGGCACCCACAGATGCAGGCGTGCCGGGCGTTGCTGCGCTTGCGCAAACCAGGCTTCATCGAAATGTTCGAGGAGGCGCATATTGCCGATCGCGTTCAGCGCCACGCCGCCGGTCAGCACCAGTCGGCTCGCGCCTGTGACGCGCAACAGATGATCCACGACATGGATCATGGCGTCCTCGAACACCAATTGCGTCGCGGCGGCCTTGTTGAGGCGATCCCTGGTGTCGGGACGGTGGTGGATGTCCTCGACGCGCAGCACTGCATCGGGATTCCAGAGCTGGTCGGGCCGCAGCGGCGGTCCCAGGATATCGGTCAGTGCTGCGTGGTAGGGATTGTCGAACGGGTCACAATACCACTTCGCCATGGCGCGATTAAGCCTGACTTCGCCGCCGCTGCCGAAATGCAGGACGTCGCGCAGCCGCGCGTAATAGGGATTGCTGGCTCTGACCATGTCGCCCCAGGCGGCCGCGCCCATGTAGCGGCCTTCGCTCGACAGCCAGGTCCAGCCGCCCTGCGTCGATGAAATCACGCTGTAGAATGCGCCGAGTGAATCGAACATGCTGTCATTGCAATAGAGCCGGCGCATCGCGCCGTTCCCGACCACATAGAGCGAGATCGACCCTTGATCGCCGGTGCCGTCGAGCACCGCAACGGCGATCGGCTCGCCATCATCGGCGAACGGCGAGGCTGCATAGGAAAACCAGGCGTGGTTGTCGTGATGCGGCAGGCAGATCAGCGGCACGCGCTCGGCAAGCCCGAGTTGTTTGGCGAGGATCTTTGGCGTCCGCGTCATCTGGTCGAGCCGCCTGCCATCGAAGCCGGCGGCTTCCGTGGTGCGCAGCAGTTTCAGGCTTTGCGGCACTTCCTCCAGCACCGAGCGCGCCAGGGTTCCCGCCAGCGTCGGATAATCCCAGCTGGTGAGCCAGGCGTCGATATCGCCGACGTCGCGCCCCATGCCGCGCAAGGTGACCACCATCGCGTCAATCGAAGCGCGCGGATATTCTGTCGTGTGCTTGTTGCCGGAAAAGCGTTCTTCCTCGTTGTTGAGGATCAGTCGCGGCCCGTATGCTTGCGTCACCTCGACCAGCGCCACGCCTGAATTATGCGTGCCGGGCGCGCCGAGGCCCACGAGATAAACCGTTTCCCCGCGCGCGAGCTTGTCACGCACGCGCGCGATCCGCGCATCGGCAAATGGCGAGCCGAGCTGGTGAAAGCCCGCGGCCCGAAACGCTTTCGCAGCCAGCCATCGCGCGGCGCGGAATCCGTGGGCGGCGAGCTTCGGGTGCTTCGGACCAATTCGATTGTTCGGGTTCAATTCGCGGGCCTTGCAGGGAATGCGTGTCGCCATGCATCAATCATAAAAGGCGGCGCGCAACAATGCTGTTTCATCCTGCGGAATAAGCGTCGGCTTGCCAGCCTGCGCACGGCTTGCGACACTGCGGCAAAACAAAGAGGATGGGGAGAGAACGATGACAGCTCGGATTCGAAGCTTGGTTGCCCTCACTGCGATCGCGGCGGCCGCAGCGATCACCGCGACCGCAGCCCACGCGCAGAAGAAATACGATCCCGGCGCCAGCGATACCGAAATCAAAATCGGCAACATCATGCCCTATAGCGGTCCGGCGTCCGCTTACGGCACCATCGGCCGGGCACAAGCCGCCTATTTCAACAAGATCAACGCCGAGGGCGGCATCAACGGTCGCAAGATCAATTTCATCAGCTATGACGACGGCTACTCGCCGCCGAAGGCGGTCGAACAGGCGCGCAAGCTGGTGGAGAGCGACGAGGTGCTGCTGGTGTTCCAGCCCTTGGGCACGCCCTCCAATACGGCGATTCAGAAGTACATGAATGCCAAAAAGGTACCGCAACTGTTCGTGGCGACCGGTGCTACCAAATGGGGCGATCCGCAGAATTTTCCGTGGACCATGGGCTGGCAGCCCAACTACCAGAGCGAGGGCCGCATCTACGCGGCCTACATCCTGAAAAATTATCCGAACGGCAAGATCGCGGCACTCTGGCAGAATGACGACGCCGGCCGGGACCAGATGAAGGGATTGCGCGACGGCCTTGGAGCCAAGGCCAATATGATCATCGCTGACAAGTCCTACGAGGTCGCCGATCCCACCAACGATTCGCAGGTGGTGGCGCTGAAGGATTCCGGTGCCGATATTTTCATGACATGGGCAGCCCCCAAAGGCGCGGCGCAGGCGATCCGGAAAGTTGGCGAGCTTGGCTGGAAGCCGGTGTATTTCCTCGGTAACGTCTCGACCTCGGTCGCGACCGTACTCAAGCCCGCGGGGCTGGAGAATGCCAAGGGCATCATCTCGACCGCCTACATCAAGGACCCGACCGATCCCTCGTGGAAGGATGATCCCGGCATGAAGGCGTGGGCCGCTTTCATGGACAAGTATTTTCCCGACGGCGACAAGAGCAACAACAACAACGTCTATGGCTACGCCACCGCGCAGACCATGGTCCAGGTGCTGAAACAGTGCGGCGATAACCTCACGCGCGAGAACGTGATGAAGCAGGCCGCCAGCCTGAAAGGATTCAGCAGCGACGTGCTGCTGCCCGGCATCCAGATCAACACCGGCCCGAACGACTTCTTTCCGATCGAACAGATGCAGCTGATGAAATTCAACGGCGAAAGCTGGGAGCTGTTCGGCGATATCATTGCGGGTGAGGTCGGGCACTGATGATTTCGCCGGAGTGTTGCTCCGGCGAAAATTCTAGCCTGAGCTGAGCCGCACGCCCGCACGCAAAAACTTCTGCGGATCGACCGCGTCGCCGTCGATCCGGGTTTCGTAATGCAGATGCGGACCGGTGGAGCGGCCGGTCGAGCCGACGGCGCCGATCACCTGTCCGATCCGGATGATGTCGCCGACCCTGACGTGGATCTCCGACAAATGGCCGTAGCGGGTCGACAGTCCATTGCCGTGATCGATCTCCACCATGCGGCCATAGCCGCCCATCCATCCCGATGACGCCACCTTGCCGTTGGCGGTTGCGCGCACGGGATCGCCGGTCGCGGCGCGGAAATCGAGACCGGTGTGCATCGCCGGCCGGCCGAGGAAGGGATCGCTGCGGACGCCGAAGCCGGACGTGAATTCGACTTCGCCGATCACAGGCTTGCGATAGGGCACCAGCGCCAGCGTCCGGTTCAGCCGCTCGACCTGGACGCGGGTGGCGTTGATCCGGTTGAGCTGACGCTCGAACGGGCCGGCATCGGCCGCAAGCTTCAAGGGCATGAAGGGACCGCCGATGCCCGAACGAGGCGTCGCAGCTTCGAGCTGCGCCATGTCCAGGCCAAGGTCGGTAAAGACGCCACGCATCCGACGGACGCGCGATTCCATGCTGTCTTCGACCGAGCTCAACGCCGCCATCTGGCGCCGTTCGACCTGGTCGAGCGAGGTCTGCAGGCGGACCAGAACATTGTCGACGCCCTGAACCTTGGCGAACTGATTGGCCTGCGGCTTGACGACGAGCGGGGTACGCGATTCCAGACGCGCTTCACGATCCGGCGGTGCCACAAAGATCACGGTGTCGCTGATCGGGCTCGGCTTGGGGATGCCGGAAGCGGGGGTCTCGACGGGGCGCCGCGTGCCGGCGGCCGGATCGATCCGGTCGCCGCATTGTCCGGAATGGCGCCGAGCGCAGTGGCACGGGATTCCAGCGCGGTCTGGCGCTTCATGATCTGGTCGAGCTTCTGGTCGAATTGTTCCTGGTCGAGCAACTGCCGGCTGGTGGTGCGGTCGACTTTGGCGCGCAGTTCGGCAATGCGGTCTTCATAGGCGTATTGCATCTCCGCTTGACGGGCGATCAGCCGGGTCAGAACGTCGTCGCGGAACGCGAAATAGGTCGCGGTTGCCGCCGACCACATTCCCAG
>JACDAG010000444.1 GCA_013695565.1 Bradyrhizobium sp. | reverse complement strand
ACTGGTTCGCCTTGCCCTCACCGCTGTGTTGACTGGCGATCAGGCCCGGCACGGCTTCCAGCACTTCGCCGACGCGCGATGCCGGACGGGCGTTCAATTGCTCGCCGCTGATGCGAACTTCGCTGGCCGCCGTGGGCTGAAGATAGCCCGGCCCCGCAGTCGCAGCGCCGGATGTGGTGCCGCTCGTTACCGGCACCACTGGCGGTGCCGTTTGAACGGCGGGAGCATTTCGCGCGCTCTGCGCGCGGCGCGGTGACGGCTTGATCCGCTTTGGCGGCGGCGCTTCGGGCGGCATCACCGTGACGGGCGGAAGCTGGCCCACCGCGGCAACGGTCTGTGCATTGGCTGAGAGCACAAGCAAGCCAAGCCATGTTGCGGCGGAAAATATCTGCCAAACGACAACACGCAACGCCCATGCCCCAGCATGATAACTGCTACAATCGACGCGACCGCACAGTTCGACCTAACCCGGCCAGTTACGCTAGCAAGCGCAGTATGATGATACAATCATAATATCATACTGGCGAGAAGACGGAAATTTCGGATGCAACGGATCACCATCACCATCGAAGACGATTTTCTGGCGGAAATCGATGCCGCGGCCAAGGCGCGCGGTTACCAGAACCGATCCGAGATCATCCGCGATCTCGCCCGCGCCGGCCTGCAGCAGAGTGCCGAGGATGCCGCACCTTCAGGGCAGTGCGTGGCCGCGCTGGTCTATGTCTACGACCATGCCGCGCGCGATCTGTCGAAGCGACTGGTGCAGAATTTTCACGGCCATCACGATCTGTCGCTGGCGACGCTGCACGTCCATCTCGACGACGACAGCTGCATGGAGGTGACGGCGCTGAAGGGTTCATCCGGCGAGGTCCGGCATTTTGCCGATCACATCATCGCCGAGCGTGGCGTGCGCTACGGGCGCGTGGTGATGATCCCGACCGCCGCACCGGCCAAGAAGCCGCGCAAGCGGGATCATAAGCACACATGAAGTCCGTAGCCCGGATGGAGCGAAGCGCAATCCGGGGAAAGTGCGTGACTACGAAGGTCCCGGATTTCGCTTCACTTCATCCGGGCTACGACAAGTCACATCAGGCCGCCTTCACCGCCGTCCCGCACGGCAACCCTGCCCGCGCCATCCCGCCATAGAGCTGCTCGTCCGGCATTTCCGATTTCAGGATTCCGCGCACCGCGACCAGCTTGTCGATATCGATACCGGTCGGAAAGCCCTTGCTCTCGCACAGGAACACGAGGTCTTCGAACACGACGTTGCCGGTCGCCCCCGGCGCAAACGGGCAGCCGCCGAGACCGCCGAGCGATCCGTCCAGCACCCGCGCGCCGGCATCGAGTGCTGCCGACGCGTTGGCGATGCCCATGCCACGGGTATCGTGCAGATGAATGCAGACCGGTTTGGCGCTCGCGATCCTGACCACGGCCTTGGTCAGTTCGCCGACCTGCTTCGGCCCGGCATAGCCGACGGTATCGGCGACCGCGACCATGTCGACGCCGGCCTCGAACAGCTTTTCCGCGATCCTGATCACTTCCTTCGGATCGACCGCACCCACGATCGAACAGCCCAGCGCCATCGAGATCGCGGCGTTCACGATCGGCTTGTGCGCGGTGGCGTCGCGCAGCTCGCAGAGCCGTTTGACGTTGGCGATCGCGGATTCGCGAGAGCGGTTGGCATTGGCCTGGCTGTGCTCTTCGGTCGCCGAGACCACCGTGGCGACTTCAGCCACGCCCGAGGCCAGCGCCTCGTTGACGCCGCGCTCGTTCAGCGTCAGCGCGATGCCATAGGCGCCGGGCAAGGAAGCAATGGTCGCGATGATCTCACGCACATCGGTGAATTGCGGAAAGGTCTTTGCAGGCAGGAACGAGCCGACCTCGAAATGCCGCACCCCGGCAGCGTACTCATCGCGGATCCAGCGCTGCTTGGCCGCCGTGGACGGAAATTTCTTCACCAGCTGCAGCCCGTCACGCAGGCCCACTTCGCGCAGGATGGTCTTGTTGTCGGGATAGACGTCCTGAAGACGGGTCATGGTTGCTCCCTGGCAGCTGTTCTTTGCTGACCCAGACTAGGGCTTCGGCACCGCTCGGGAAAACATAATCTGGCGAACCATGCCTGCACTGTTGCATAACGCGAATGCATCGCCGCGGAGCCGCGGACCGACATTTTTTCCAGGCCCGGGTGCCCGGTCTTGCCGAAGCCCGATTGCATCTCTACCTCTCGCGGGTGTTTTTCCTGGAGAGGCCCCAATGCTCGACGCCGCCGTCAAGGCGCTTTCGCAAATCCTGTCGCCACCGATGCGCACCATTCTGTGGCGCTCGATCGGGCTGGCGCTGGTGTTGATCACACTGCTGGCGTTCGGGTTGCAGCGGGCCCTGAGCTGGTTTGCCGAATATGGCGAAGGCTGGGCGGAAGGGCTGCTCGGTCCGGGCTATCACACGCCGCTGAACATCATGGCCTGGATCGTCTCGATCGCGGCCGGGCTCGGCGTCGTGCTCGGCGGGATCTTCCTGATGCCGGCGATCACCTCGCTGGTCGCGAGCGTGTTCGTCGACGACGTCGCCGACCATGTCGAGCGCAAGCATTATCCGGCCGAGAAACCCGGCGACGCATTGCCGCTGGGCGTCGCAATCCCCGAGGGCGTCAAGACCGCGCTGCTGACGATCCTGGTCTATCTGATCGCGCTGCCTTTCGTGCTGTTCGCGGGCGCCGGCTTCCTGATCTTCTTCTTCGCTACCGCCTGGCTCCTGGGTCGCGAATATTTCGAACTCGCGGCGATGCGCTTCCGCTCGCCCGCGGAAGCCAAGGCGATGCGCAAGGACAATGCGGCGATCGTGTTCACCGCAGGGCTGATCATCGCCGCCTTCGTCTCGATCCCGATCGTCAATCTGGCGACGCCGCTGTTCGGCATGGCCTTCATGGTTCACATGCACAAGCGATTGAGCGGCCCGCGCCCGGAGCTGATCGAGCCGTCGCGGCGGACCGGGATGCCGGTGGTGTGAGAGACCCTCACCTCGTTATTGCGAGCGAAGCGAAGCAATCCAGAGTGGTGGGCGGGATTCTGGATTGCTTCGCGGAGCCTGTCATTGGGCGCGCATTCGCGCGACCCGGTGGCTCGCAATGACGGATGTTACACCGTCTTCTCCGGCCAGCGACAGAGATCGTTGATCACGCACACATCGCAGCGCGGCTTGCGCGCGAGACAGATGTACCGGCCGTGGAGGATCAGCCAGTGATGGGCATGCAGCATGAACTCGGACGGGATCACTTTTTCCAGCCCGAGCTCGACTTCGAGCACGTTATTGCCGGGCGCCATGCCGGTGCGATTGCCGACGCGAAACACGTGGGTATCGACCGCCATCGTGTGCTCGCCGAAGGCCATGTTGAGCACGACATTGGCGGTCTTGCGGCCGGCACCGGGCAGCATCTCGATCTCGGCGCGGGTGCGCGGCACCTCGCCGCCGAATTCGGCGATCAGCTTTGCGGACAGCGCGATGACGTTCTTGGCCTTGTTGCGGTAGAGCCCGATGGTCTTGATGTAGTCGCGCACCGTGTCCTCGCCGAGATCAAGCATCTTCTCCGGCGTATCGGCCACCGCGAACAGCGCGCGCGTCGCCCGGTTGACGCCGGCATCGGTCGCCTGCGCCGACAGCACCACAGCCACCAGCAGCGTGTAGGGGTTGAGATGTTCGAGCTCGCCCTTCGGCTCCGGACTGGCTTTTCGGAAGCGGCTGAAGGCTTCGTAGACCTCGGCTGATGTCCAAGGTTTTAGCTTCAGTGGCTTCAGCTTTGGTGATTTCTTCGCCGCAGGCGGGGACGCTGCTTTGGCCGGCTTCTTGGCGATGGGCTTCCTTGGCGGCTTCTTTGCCGATTTGGCGGGCACGGACGGAACGCGGGATTTCTTGGCAGCTTGAGCACGGATGATTTTAGCCATGATCCGGGTATACTGATCCGTGATGACCGCAAGCAACGACTTTGATCCGCTCGCCGACCAGCCGACGCTTTTTTCGGCGCGGCTGACGCCGCATCGCTCGCTCAACCGCACCGGCTTTCTGGTGCTGATGGCGTTCCTGTGCGCGGTCAGCTTCGTGGCGGGCGTTGCGTTTCTGCTGATGGGCGCCTGGCCGGTGTTGGGGTTCTTCGGGCTCGACGTGCTCGTGATCTACTGGGCATTCCGGGTCAATTTCCGTCGCGCCGATGCGTCGGAGGAAATCACGGTGACGCCCTCGGAG
>JACDAG010000419.1 GCA_013695565.1 Bradyrhizobium sp. | reverse complement strand
ACCGCACGCCGCGTCGGCGACGACGGCACTGATCATGAAGTCGAAATCGACAGCCTTGCGGTCGGCGACAAATTGCGGGTTCGTCCCGGCGAAAAGGTGCCGGTCGACGGCGTCATTCTCGAAGGCCGCTCATCGCTCGATGAGTCACTGGTGACCGGCGAATCGATGCCGGTGACCAAGGAGGCCGGGGGCAAGGTGATCGCGGGTACACTGAACCAGTCCGGCGGTTTCATGATGCGCGCCGACAAGGTCGGCCGCGATACGCTGCTGTCGCAGATCGTCAAGATGGTTGCGGACGCGCAACGCTCGCGCGCACCGATCCAGCGGCTGGCGGATCAGGTCGCCGGCTGGTTCGTTCCCACGGTGATCGCGGTGGCGCTGATCGCGTTCGGCATCTGGTCATATTTTGGGCCGGAACCGCGGATGGCCTTTGGTCTGGTTGCCGCCGTCAGCGTGCTGATCATCGCCTGCCCCTGCGCGCTCGGGCTTGCCACGCCGATGTCGATCATGGTCAGCGTCGGCCGCGGTGCGCAGGCCGGCGTGCTGATCAAGAGCGCTGAAGCCCTCGAGCGCATGGAAAAGGTCGATACGCTGGTGGTCGACAAAACAGGTACGCTTACCGAGGGCAAGCCGAAGGTCACCGCCATCGTGGCAGCGGCTGGATTCAAGGAGAATGAGATCCTGCGGCTCGCCGCCAGCGTGGAACTGGCCAGCGAGCATCCCCTCGCCGACGCCATCGTGCGGTCCGCGAAGGAACGATCGCTTGAGCTTGGCAAGGTCGAAGAGTTCGATTCCCCGACCGGTAAGGGCGCGAGCGGCAAGGTCGACGGCAAATCCATTCAGCTCGGCAACTCGAAATTCCTGAACTCCCTCGACGTCGACACGCGTCCGCTGGATGCCGACGCCGAGCGCATGCGCGCCGACGGCGCCACCGTCATCAATATCGCGGTCGACGGAAAACTGGCCGGTCTGTTCGCCATCGCCGATCCGGTCAAGGCTTCCACGCCAACGGCGTTGAAGGCGCTGGCGGCGGAAGGCGTCAAGGTCATCATGCTGACCGGCGACAACAAGACCACGGCGAATGCGGTCGCGCGGCAGCTCGGCATATCCGATGTGGAAGCCGAAGTGCTTCCGGACCAGAAGAGTGCTGTGGTCGCCAAATTGCAGAAGGCCGGGCGGATCGTCGCCATGGCCGGCGACGGCGTCAACGATGCGCCGGCGCTTGCCGCAGCCGATGTCGGCATCGCCATGGGAACCGGCACCGATGTGGCGATGGAGAGCGCGGGGATTACGCTGTTGAAGGGCGACCTCGGCGGCATCGTGCGGGCGCGAAAATTGTCAGAGGCGGCGATGCGCAACATCCGGCAGAACCTGTTCTTCGCCTTCATCTACAACGCCGCCGGCATCCCGATCGCCGCCGGTATCCTCTATCCGAGTTTCGGTATCCTGCTGTCGCCGATCATCGCCGCTGCCGCGATGGCGTTGTCGTCGGTCAGCGTTGTCGGCAATGCGCTGCGCCTGCGCGTCACGCGGTTGTGATCGAGCGCGCACCGCGAAAGGCGGATGAGGAGGATCGCTGACATTTTTCATCCGTCATTGCGAGCCACCGGGTCGCGCGATTGCGCGCCCGATGACAGGCTCCGCGAAGCAATCCATCGCACCGCATAACGGATGGATGGATTGCTTCGTCGCTCCGCTCCTCGCAGTGACGGGCGAAAACCTTCCCCTCTCTTGAACGCGTCGCCGCCTGGATGCGACTGCCTGAGAGCTCACGTCGCGAACCAGGAGGCACCATCATGGCCAATTTGCCAGTCCAGACATCCACGGCCACCGGCAGCGTCGTGTTGCCGATCCTGCTGCCCTGCTTCCTGATCGGGAATTTCATCTGGAAACTGTTGTCGCCGGCGCACGGGTTTCCGATGCGCACCGAGCAGGTCATGACCATGGTGTTCGATTTCGGGATGCTCCTCAGCCTCTGCAGTCTCCGCCGTGCGATACCGGCACCGCTGTTCTGGATCGCATTGGTTGCAGGCGTCGGAATGTTCGCGCTGCGGCTCAGCCACGACGGCTGGTGGACCGGCCATCTCACCTATTCGCTGCCACCGCGCTGAACGCGCACCGCAGGCCCCTGCCTGCACCGTAAACCCAAGATTAATGCGCACCACTTAGGATGGAGGCCCGCACTCCCATACCATCGTGATTGGCCCGCATCCCATGAAAATCGGCACCCTCCTGACCGCCGCCATCGTCTCGTTGTCCACCGTGGGCGGTGGTCTCGCCGTCTATGTGGCGGTCACGAAATACCAGACCATGGACAAGGTTTCGGT
>JACDAG010000415.1 GCA_013695565.1 Bradyrhizobium sp. | reverse complement strand
TTTAGGGTCGGTGTCGGGGGGCTGCGTCGAAGGCGCGGTGGTGACCGAGGCGCTCGACGTGATCGCGTCAGGCGCGCCGAAAATGCTGGAGTTCGGCGTCGCTGACGAGACCGCGTGGAATGTTGGCCTGTCCTGCGGCGGCACCATCCGGGTATTCGTCGAGAAAGTCGGCCAGTCGTGAAGCTCGAGACGCTCCAGGCGGTCAATGTCGAGCGCGCCGCGCGGCGGCCGGTGATCGTGATCACCGATACCGCCAATGGCGAGCAGCGCCTGGTCAAGGCAAAAGACATCGCAACCGATCCCCTTCGCGGCGAGCTTTCAAAGCAATTGCGCATGGGCAAGAGCGGCATGATCGAGGCCGGCGGCAAAAAGCTGTTCCTCAATGTCTACGCGCCGACCGCGCGTCTCGTGATCGTCGGCGCGGTCCATATCAGCCAGGCGCTGGCGCCGCTGGCGCGTTCGCTGGATTACGACGTGACGGTGGTCGATCCGCGCACGGCGTTCGCAAGTCCCGAGCGCTTTCCGGATGTGCCGCTGATCGCGGAATGGCCCGACGTGGCGCTGCCGCCGCTCAATGTCGATCATTACACCGCGTTCGTCGCGGTGACGCATGATCCCAAGATCGACGACCCAGCGTTGCTGCACGCCTTCGCGCGCGACTGTTTCTATATCGGCGCGCTCGGTTCGCGAAAGACTCATGCCAAGCGCGCCGAGCGGCTGAAAGCGCAGGGCGCATCGGATGCCGACATCGCGCGCATCCACGCGCCGATCGGGCTGAACATCGGCGCGGTGTCGCCGTCGGAGATCGCGGTGTCGATCATGGCCGAGATCACCGCCGAACTGCGGCTGTCGAAGGAAACCGCGAAAGAACAGGCGGCATGAAGTTCGGCCCCGCCAGTCCGGCCGACGCGATTGGCGGCGTCACCGTGCATACGCTGCGCCAGGCCGCGCTGGTGCTCAAGAAGGGCACGACCATTGGCCCGGGCGAAGTCGAGGCGCTGACCAAAGCCGGCGTCAAGGAAATCGTCGTGGTGCGGTTGGAAGACGGCGACGTCTCCGAGGACGTCGCGGCGGCCAGCATCGCGCAGGCGGTGGCTGGCAGTGGCGTCAATGTCGAGCGCGCATTTACCGGCCGTTCCAACCTGTTTGCCGCGCAGGCCGGCGTGCTGGTGGTCGACCGATCAGCGGTCGACCGCATCAACGGCGTCGATGAAGCCATTACGTTTGCGACCCTTGCCGCCTTCAAGCCGGTGGTCGAAGGCGAGATGATCGCGACCGTCAAGCTCATTCCGTTCGGTGTCGAGGCAAAACTGCGCGACACCGCGGTTGCCGTCGCGGGCAAAGATGCATTGCGGATTGCGCCCTACACCATCAAGCGCGTCGGCGTGGTCTCGACCTTGCTGCCGGGCTTGGCGCCAAAAGTGATCGAGAAGACTTTGCGCGTCACCGCCGAGCGGCTGGCGCCGGCGGGCGCCAGCATCATCGCCGAACGGCGCGTGCCGCATGACGAGACCGTGCTCGCGGCGTCGATCAAGGAACTGCTCGGCCTCGGCGCCGAGCTTGTCATCGTGTTCGGCGCCTCCGCGATTGCCGACCGCCGCGACGTGATCCCGGCCGCGATCACCGAAATCGGCGGCGCGATCGAGCATTTCGGCATGCCGGTCGATCCCGGCAATTTGCTATTGATCGGCAGCGCGGGTGGCGTCCCGGTGCTGGGCGCGCCGGGCTGCGCGCGCTCGCCGGTGGAAAACGGGTTTGACTGGGTGCTGATGCGCTTGCTCGCAGGGCTGAAAGTGACGCGCGCCGAGCTCACCGGCATGGGCGTCGGCGGCCTCTTGATGGAAATCGTCACAAGGCCGCAGCCGCGCACCGTCGCCGACATCGAAGCCAGCCGCAACGTTGTTGCCATTGTATTGGCGGCCGGCCGCTCGACGCGGATGGGCGGACCCAACAAGCTGCTCGCCGAACTCGACGGCAAGAAACTGGTGCGCACCGTGACCGAGCAGGCGCTGGCCTCGAAGGCCACGGATGTCATCGTCGTCACCGGCCATCAGGCCGATCTGGTCGAACAGGCCCTGGCTGGCCTGAAAGTAAAGTTCATCCGCAATCCGGACTTCGCCGGCGGGCTCGCGAGCTCGGTCAAGGCTGGCATCGGGGCGGTGGCGGCGAATGCCGACGGCGCGCTGGTGTGTCTTGGCGACATGCCGCTGATCGATGCCATGTTGATCGACCGGCTGATCGAGGCGTTCGAGCCGGATCGCGGCCATCTGATCACGGTGCCCGTCAGTGACGGAAGGCGCGGCAATCCGGTGCTGTGGTCGCGGCGTTTCTTCCGCGAATTGATGACGCTCGACGGCGATGTCGGCGCCCGCCACCTCATCGCCAAGCACGCCGAAGCCGTCGCCGAAGAGCCGGTCGAGGGCGAGAGCGCGTTTCTCGACATCGATACGCCGCAGGCGCTGGAAGCGGCGCGAAGGTCGTAGTTCGTACGCCCCAAATTCAACCTTCCGTTCACCAAGTCTCAACTCCCTCCCGGCTAGATTCCGCCGACTGCCTCGGGGGAGGGGATTTTGATCGTTTCGACCGCTGCCGCGCAACGCCGCGCGCTGTTCATTCTTGCGCTGACGTTGCTGATCGGGGCATCGCGCTTTGCCACGGAAAGCTGGGCGGCCGGCGCATTGGCGGTCGGCAAGTGCGGCGCCTATGGCCAGGCCTATGACCATCCCGCCGAGGCCACCGCGCGGGCCGCGGCGCTGAAGCAATGCAAGGGCGACTGCACCACGGTGACCATGAAGCGCGCCTGCGCGGCGTTCGCCGTCGACATGGCCAAGCCCTGCGGCGCCCATGGCTATGCCGTGAAGCCGAAGATTTCGAGTTCGCTCAACGCCGCAACCAAAAAATGCTACGAATTCGGCGGCAAGGAATGCGTGATCCGCGCCTGGGCCTGCGACGCCAAGGGGTAATCGCTCTTAATTCTCCCAGAACCGGTTGGTCGCCACGGACGTAAATCCAAATCGGGTATAGAGCGGGATCGCTGCCGTATTGGTGGCGACGGCTTGCAGCGCCAGGATTCGCACGCCCCGCTCGGCCGCCCATGCTTCAAGGCTGCGAAGCACAGCGTCCGCGCCGCCTTCTCGCCTTGCCTCGGCACGCGTCGCCATGCATTCGACGACCGCAAAATCTCCATCGGCGACACACAAGCCGGTCGATATCACCTGTCCGGCGCGCCGGCAGGAAAAATAGCTGCAGGGCTGCGGCACCGCGCCGAGAGTACGGGCATTGACGCTGCGGCGGCTTTCGCTGATGGCGCCGAGATAGACCTCCAGCCATTGGGCGTTCGGCGTGGCGGCGACCTCAACATCCGCTGAGGGAGTGGTGACACCCACAGCCTTGGCCATGGTCAACGTCGTCTCGCCGGTTCCGTAGCCGCGCCCCTGCAGCAAATCCGCGATACCGGCCGGTGCGCTCAGATCGTAGGTATGCAACCGTACGGTCGCATTGCGGGCGCGGTAACGGGCCTCCACCTCATCGAGTGCGGTGGCCCGATCGGCCCCGGCAAAATCCACCGTGGAAACGGAATTGGCGCGCTGCGACCCGCCGCCCGAATAACGCCAGAGCCAACCATGGATATCAGCGGTCTCGAAGGCCGGCCACGCGCGCATGTGGAGACGCTCGATGCGTCTAAGGTCCTCGGTGGTAATCTGCATCGGTGACACTCACTAGCCAGAAAGCGGTTGACCGTACGCCCGCAATCGGGGAACGCTAGCTTCGAATATCTCACATCCCGCCGTCGGCTCAATCATCCATGCAATTCGACACCAAAATCGCGGTCGTGATCCGGACCGATCTCGAACCGTGGCAGAAGCTCAACGTGGCGTCGTTCCTGGCCGGCGGCATTGCCGCGGCGTTTCCGGAATGCATCGGCGAGCCCTATGGCGACGGCTCCGGCACCAACTATCTGTCGCTGATCGGCCAGCCGATCCTGATCTACGGCGCCGATCGCGCCGCATTGTCGCGCGCGCTCGAACGCGCACTGGCGCGCAACGTGACGCCTGCGGTCTATACCGAGGACATGTTCAAGACCACGCATGACGCCGCCAACCGCGAAGTGGTGAAAGCGGTGATCCGTGCCGAGCTCAATCTCGTCGGGCTCGCCGTGCGCGCCGAGCGCAAGGTGATCGACAAGATCATCGATGGGTTGAAGTTTCACAGCTAGTGTTTTCGATCCGCTCATCCCAGCGGGAGGGGTATCACCGTCTGGCAAGGCCCTCATAGTAGCTGTAGTTGCTTTTCCATTTTCCCGTCCGCATGCATTCTGCAAAGCTGCGCGTGCAGTGGCCGGCGCCGGCTCTGAGCTTGCTTCGCGTTTGTTCGCAAGCCAATCGAACGTTGGTGCAGGTCGGCGAATTGGAAAATCTGGCCTGCGGCGATTCCGTTGAGGAAGGTCCCGCCGGTCTTGAGGCCGTTGTTTCCGGCCGCTGGCGCTGTGCCTTGGGCTCTTCCGGCTTCCGTTTTTTCACTTGCGCGCGCGGCCGTTCGGTCTGGGTCTGTTGTTCGGGCTTTTCCGCCGGTGACGGCAATGCCGCGAGCTTCTCGGCGGCGACCTTCTCTGCGGCGGAGCGCGCCTGCTCGGCGGCATCGGCATTTGCCTGTTCGACCTGCTTGGCTTTTTCGGCGACAAGGCGGGCGTTCTCGGCGGCCTTGGCGGCGGCAGTCGCCTTGGCCTGTTCTGCCTGTCTGGCGCCTTCGGCAACGAGCCGCGTCTTTTCCTGTTCCGCCGTTCGCGCCTTCTCGGCCGCGGCCGCACGCGCTTCCTCGGCCGCGATCTTCTTCAGCTGGCCTTTCGCCAGATCAGCATAAAACCCGTTTGCGTAAGTCCGCAGGAAGGCATCCCAGCCGTCGCGCGAGCCCAGTTGCAGCGCCAGCTCATAGTCGCGCCGCACCGCCGTTTGAGGATCGGCCTGCGGGCCGGTCGCCACCGGCGTGGCCGGGACCAACGGCACGTCGTTGCCGCCGAGCGAGCCATAGACATAGGGCTCCTGCTTGTTGCCGGTCTTCCTGAGGACATCGTCGC
>JACDAG010000403.1 GCA_013695565.1 Bradyrhizobium sp. | reverse complement strand
GATTGTTGACGGAGAAGCCGGCTAGCCACATCCCGGCGCAGGTGCCGGCCAGCGCCAACGGCACCGAGACGCCGGCGGCGATCGTCGGCGTCAGCCGCCGCAGGAACGCGAACACCACCACCATGACCAGGAACGCGGTCGCCAGCAGCGTATATTGCATGTCGAGCACGCTGGCGCGGATGGTGCCGGTGCGATCCACCAGCGTCGAAATCTCGACACCGCCGGGCAGCCATTGCTTCAACTCGGGCAGCAGCGCCCTCACCCGGTCGACGGTTTCGATCACGTTGGCGTCGCCCTGCTTGGTGATCTGGATCAGCACAGCCGGCTGCTTGTTGAACCAGGCGATCGAGCGGCTGTTGCGCACGGAGTCTTCCACGTCGGCCACATCAGACAGACGGATGTAATTGCCGCCCGAGCTCTTGACGATGATGTCGCGGAATTCGGCCGCGGTGCGCATCTGCTTGTTGGTCGAGATCGTCTCGCTCTGGCGATCACCATTGAAGATTCCGACCGGGCCGAGCGGATTGGAGTTGACGATCGCGACCCTGACATCGTCGGTCGATATCCCGGCGTTCGAGAGCGCGACCGGGTTGAGCGCGATCCGTACCGCGGGCTGGTCCGCACCACTGACGGTGACTTCCCCTACCCCGGAGACCTGCGAGATGCGCTGCGCGATCACGGTATCGGCGACGTCGTACATTGCGCTCGTCGTTAGTGTCTTGGAGGTCAACGCCAGCACGAACACCGGCGCCGCCGCCGGATTGGCTTTGCGGAAGCGGGGCAACGACGGCAAATCGCTTGGCAAATCCGCCAGCGAGGCGTTGATCGCGGCCTGCACGTCACGCGCGGCGCGGTCGACATTGCGGCCGATCGAAAACTGCAACTGGATGCTGGTGGTGCCGAGCGAACTGGTCGAGGTGATCTGCTCAATGCCGGAGATCTGGCCGAGCCGCCGTTCCAGTGGCGCCGCAACCGTCGAGGCCATGATCGAGGGGTCGGCGCCCGGGCGCGAGGCGGAAACCCGGATCATCGGAAAATCGATATTGGGAACCGCCGACACCGGCAGGAATATGTAGGCGACGATCCCGACCAGAAAGAGCCCGATCGCCAGCAGCGTGGTGCCCACGGGCCTGCGGATGAAGGGCTCCGAGATCGATGCCATTACTGCATCCCCTCGGTGGCGCCGGCGACCGGCGGCCCGGCGGGCCCCGGCTCCGGGACCGCCTTCTCGATTTTGCGGTTGAGCCGGTCGAGCGCCAGATAGATCACGGGCGTGGTGTAGAGCGTCAGCAACTGGCTCAGCAACAGGCCGCCGACGATCGAGACGCCCAGCGGGAAACGCAATTCCGCGCCGGTGCCGCTTTCGAGCGCCAGCGGCAGCGCGCCGAACAACGCGGCCAAAGTCGTCATCATGATCGGGCGGAAGCGCAACAGGCAGGCCTGCACGATCGCCTCATTGGCCGACATGCCTTTGTGCCGTTCGGCGTCAAGGGCAAAGTCGATCATCATGATCGCATTCTTCTTGACGATGCCCATCAGGAGAATGATGCCGATCAGGCCAATCACCGACAGGTCCTGTCCACACAGCATCAGCGCCAGGATGGCGCCGATGCCGGCCGACGGAAGCGTCGAGAGAATGGTGATCGGGTGGATGTAGCTCTCATAGAGCACGCCGAGCACGATGTAGATTGTAACCAGTGCGGCCAGGATCAGCCACGGCTGCCCGGCGAGCGACTTTGCAAATTCGGCCGCGTCGCCGGCATACACGCCGACGATGCTGCCGGGCATGCCGATCCGGGTCTCAATGGTCTTCACAGCTTCGACGGCGTCGCCGAGCGCTTCGCCCGGCGCCAGATTGAAACTGAGCGAGACCGCAGGAAATTGTGCCTGATGCGAGATCGCCAGTGGCGCCGTGGTGCGCGTCAGGGTCGCGATCGCCGAGAGCGGTACCTGCCCGGCCGGGCTGCCCGGTATCGCTGCGACGCCCGGCACATAGAGTTTCGAAAGGATCGAAGGATCGCGCTGGTACATCGGCATCGCTTCCAGCACCACGCGGTACTGGTTGGCCTGGCCGTAGATGGTCGAAATCTGCCGCTGCGCAAAGGCGTCGTTCAAGGTGTCGGTGACGGTCTGCAGGCTGACGCCGAGTTGACCGGCGCGCTGGCGATTGATGTCGAGCGCGGCGCGCAAACCGCCCTCCTGCGCCTCCGAGGAGACGTCGCGGAACAGGGGATCCCGGCGCATTTCGGCGACAAGCCTGCTGGCCCATTTGGTCACTTCGGCGGCGTCGGTACCGGTCAGCGTGTACTGGTACTGCGAGCGGCTCGACTGCGTCGAGATCTGCACGTCCTGCACCGGCTGGAAATAGATGGTCATGCCGGGGATCGAGGCCGTGCGCTGTTTCAGCCGCACGATCACCGCCGAAACGTCGTCGCGCCGCTCGCCGCGCGGCTTGAGCGTCATCACCAGGCGCCCGACATTGGTGGTCGGATTGACCGAGCCCGCGCCGATCACGGACACCACGCCGACCACGTCGGGATCTGCCTGGATCGCGGCCGCGGCCGTCATCTGCCGGCTTTGCATCTCGGCAAAGGAGACATCGGGCCCAGCTTCAGTCACAGCCGTGATCGAGCCCGTATCCTGCAGTGGCAAAAATCCCTTCGGCGCGACCACATACAGGACCAGTGTTGCGACGATGGTCAGGAACGTCACCACCAGCGTGGCGCGCTGGCGCTGCAGCACCCACAGCAGCGTGCGGTGATAGAGTTCGACCGTGCGATCGATGAAGCGGCTGACGGCGGCCAAACCCGGCACCGTCATCTCCTCGCCGACATGCTTGAGCAGCCGCGAACACATCATCGGCGTCAGCGTCAGCGAGACCACCGCCGATGTCACCACTGCGATCGTTAACGTCAGCGCGAATTCGCGAAACATGCGGCCGACCAGGCCGGACATGAACAACAGCGGGATGAACACCGCGATCAGCGACACCGTCAGCGAAATCACGGTGAAGCCGATTTCCTTGGCGCCCTTCAGCGAGGCCTCCATCACGGACTCGCCGTCCTCCATGTGGCGGACGATGTTCTCGATCATCACGATGGCGTCGTCGACCACAAAACCAGTGCCGATCGTGAGCGCCATCAGCGACAGATTGTCGAGGCTGAAGCCCGCGAAATACATGATGCCGAAGCTCGTGATCAGCGACAACGGCAGCGCCACGCCCGCAATCAGCGTGGCGCGCAATGAACGCAGGAACAGCAGCACCACCAGCGTCACCAGCACCACTGAAAGGATCAGCGTGAACTGCACGTCATGGACGGAAGCGCGAATGGTGACGGTGCGGTCGCTGACGATGGTCAGGTTGACGCCGGCCGGTATAGCGCGCTGCACCTTGGGGATTTCGGCGCGGATCTGGCGCACCACCTCGATCACATTGGCCCCGGGCTGGCGCTGGATATCGATGATCACGGCCGGCGTGCCCTGATACCAGCCGCCGGTGCGGTCGTTCTCCAGTCCGTCGATGATGATGGCGACGTCGCCGATCGTGACCGGTGCGCCGTTGCGGTAGGCGATGATGATCGGCTTGTAGGCCTCGGCCGCCGCGATCTGGTCGTTGGCGGCGATGGTGTAGGATTGCTGCGCGCCGTCGAGTGATCCTTTGGGGCCGGAGACATTGGCGCCTGCAATGGCGGCGCGCAAATCCTCCATCGAAATGCCGTAGGCGGCGAGCCGCGCCAGATCAGCCTGCACCCGCACCGCGGGCTTCAGCCCGCCCAGCACCGCCACGCGGCCGACGCCGGAAATCTGGCTGAGCCGTTGGCCCAAAATCGTGTCCGCGATGTCGCTCATCGCGCGCAGCGAAATCGTCTCCGACGTCAGCGCCAGCGTCATGACCGGCGCATCGGCCGGATTGACCTTGGCGTAGGTCGGCGGGTACGGCAGGTTTTTCGGCAGGATGCCGGCCGCCGCATTGATCGCGGCCTGCACGTCCTGGGTAGCGCCGTCGATGTCGCGGTTGAGATCGAACTGCAGCGATATCTGACTGACGCCGAACGAACTCGTCGAGGTCATCGACGACATCGACGGAATTTGTCCAAGCTGGCGTTCCAGCGGCGCTG
>JACDAG010000397.1 GCA_013695565.1 Bradyrhizobium sp. | reverse complement strand
CCGCGGGGTCGACCTTGGCCAGCGCGATCTCGGGCAGCACGGTGTGGTTGGCAAAGGTCGAGCAGCCCATGTAGTGGAAAATCCGGTCCTTGCCGATCGAGAAGCGGGAGGTGCCGTCCGGCATCAGGCCCTGACCCTGCGTGGCACGGATCGCAGTGCACAGATTGGTCTTGCGCGACAGGCAGGACGGGCACTGCCGGCATTCCGGCGTGTAGAGCGGAATGACGTGATCGCCCTTCTTCACGCTGGTGACGCCACGGCCGATATCGACCACCACGCCCGCACCCTCATGGCCGAGGATCGCGGGAAACAGCCCTTCGGGATCGGCGCCGGACAGCGTGAATTCGTCGGTGTGACAGACGCCGGTGGCCTTGATCTCGACCAGCACCTCGCCCTCGCGCGGCCCATCGAGTTGCACGGTGGTGACTTCCAGCGGCTTTCCGGCGGCAGTGGCAACGGCGCAGCGAACGTCCATGGCTATTCCTCGTTCAGGGTATTGCGATGTTGCCAGGTCATGCGCGAGGGACCCCGCGCGATCTGTTCTTGCCGCGTAGCATATGATCGGGCACTACGCTTCAGCAAATGAATCGTGATCTCCAAAATCTTGCCGCGCGGATGGCACCGGCGGTTTTCGTCGCGCTGTGGAGCACCGGCTTCGTCGCGACCAAATACGTCGTGAACAACGCCGATCCCTTGACCTATCTCGCGATCCGGATGGCGCTGGTGGTGGTCTTGATGGCTGGCATTGTCGCGATCGCGCGGCCGCAATGGCCCGATCGCATCGGCATTTTCCACAGCGCGGTGGCGGGCATTCTGGTGCACGGCTTCTATCTCGGCGGTACCGCGATCGCGATTGCGCATTCGATTCCAGCGGGACTCTCGGCTTTGATTCCCGGCCTGCAACCGATCCTGACCTCGACCATCGCCAACCGATGGCTCGGCGAACGCGTCACAGCCATTCAATGGGCAGGACTTTTGCTCGGATTGGCCGGCGTGGTGCTGATCCTGCACAACCGGCCAATGAGCGGGGAAGCCGGTTGGGGCTGGCTTGCCTCCGCCGTATCGCTGGTCAGCATTACGCTCGGCACGCTCTACCAGCGGCGCTACTGCAACGCGATCGACTGGCGTGCGGGCAATCTCGTGCAATACGTCGCGGTCACGATTTTCTTTGGGATCGGGGCCTGGCTGTTCGAGAACAATGTGGTGCACTGGACGACGGAGTTCGTCCTCGCACTGAGCTGGCTGGTCGTGGTGCTGTCGATCGGATCGATCGGCTTGCTGTATTGGCTGATCCGCCGCTCGGCTGCGACGTCGGTGGCGAGCCTGTTCTATCTGGTGCCGGCGGTGACCGCGCTGATGGCTTATGTGCTGTTCGACGAGCGGCTCGATGGCATCGCGCTTCTTGGCATGACCGCGTGCGCGGCCGCGGTGTTCGTGGTCAACCGGCGGACTGCTTGAGCCCGTCGCGAAGGGCGCCAAATGGCTTCCGGATGAAACCGGAAGCTGTCTCATTCGTAGTATCGCTGTAATGGCACCGCGGTCCGCGGGCTGGAGGCTGCCGTGAACCGATATGCCGTGCTCTATCTGGTGACGCTGTTCGTGCTGGTGCCGCTGGACTTCCTGTTCCTCGGCATCGTCGCCAAGGACTTTTTCACCTCGCAGGTCGGCAACATGCTGGGCGAGATCAAGCTCGTTCCGGCCGTGCTGTTCTATCTGCTCTACGGCGTCGGCATCGTGATCTTTGTCAGTGGCGGGGCGGGTGCTACATGGCAATCGACGCTGCCCTACGGCGCGCTGTTTGGCCTGTTCTGCTATGCAACGTTCGATCTCACATCGCTTTCGCTGCTGCGGCACTGGACCTGGCCGGTCGCGATCGTCGACATCTCCTGGGGCGCGGTGGCGACGGCGGTCTCATCGACCGCCGGCCTTCTCGTTGCCAATTGGTTGGTGCCAAGATCCTAGTTCGTCATTGTCTGCGACAAACGCAGAGCGTTTGCGCAAGGGAGCGTAGCGACGAAGCAATCCGGTGCGCGGGTAGTATGGATTGCTTCGCTGCGCTCGCAATGACGGCAAAGATTACTGTTTCGGCTGCGGCACGATGCGGATGTACGGCTTCGGCGATTTCCAGCCCTGCGGATAGATCGTCTTGGCCTCGTCGTCGGTGACCGAGCCCGCGATGATGACGTCTTCGCCCTGTTTCCAGTCGGCCGGGGTTGCGACGCGGTGCTTGGCGGTCATCTGCAGGGAATCGATCACGCGCAGGATTTCCTGGAAGTTGCGGCCCGTGGTCATCGGATAGACCAGCACCAGCTTGATCTTCTTGTCCGGCCCGATGATGAAGACGTTGCGCACGGTCATGTTGTCGGCGGCGGTGCGGGTCGCGACATCGCCCGAGGTGGAGGCGGGGAGCATGTCGTAGAGCTTGGAGACGTTGAAGTCGGTGTCGCCGATCATCGGATAATTCGGCGCGGCTCCCTGCGTCTCCTTGATGTCCTCGGACCATTTCGCATGCTTGTCGACGGGATCGACACTCAGCCCCATCAGCTTGACGCCGCGCTTGTCGAATTCGGGCTTCAACTTTGCGAGAGCGCCCAGTTCGGTGGTGCAGACCGGGGTGAAATCCTTCGGGTGCGAGAACAACAGCGCCCAATTAGAGCCAATCCAGTCGTGGAATTTGATTTTACCCTCGGTGGTTTGGGCTTCGAAGTCCGGGGCGAGCGCGCCAATCTGGAGTGCCATGTTTCGACCTCATCTCATTCAAGTTACAGGAGAATTTCTGGTAACGAGTATAGGCAATAGCGGGATGGAAGGGAACCGCCGGCGACAAAAGGCGAGATCCTTCTCCGCGAGGGGGAACTCCTAGCACCTTCTTTCGATCTGCGCCCCTGCGGCGAAAAATCCACAGCGGCGGTAATTGCCCGGATTGCCCCGATATCGCCTTTTATGGCCCCCATGAACCCGGTCCCGGATGGCCAAGGGTCGTTCAGAGGGTCGTTCAGGGAGCGTTCAACTGAACCGTGACAATCGGGACCGCGACCAATTGGCAACCATTTAAAAATCTCGGAATGCAAGTTTCGAATCGTTAACCACTCGTTTACGCCCGCATCGCAATGCTGGATCCAGAAGAGAAATTGAGAAGTGCAAGCTATGTCTGCCCCTAGTACCAAGTCTGTTGAAGCGTCTTCCGTGCTCCAACCTTCCTGCCGCAAGACCGCCGCCCGCGCGCTCACCATCGTTCGCGACGGCGTCATCACCGGCGAAGGCCCGACCACCAAGGGCCGTATCCATTTTTCCCGCGCGCTCGATGCCGATGACGCGGCCTGGTGCGCCCGCATCCTGACTGCAACCGCCGTCGAGCATCAGCCGGTCAGCCGCGTCGAGGCCGAGGCATTGTTTGAAATCAGCGACGCTGCCGCCGAGCGCAGCGACGATGGCCGTTTCGACGATTTGCTGGCCAAGGCGGTCGCCCACCATGCGGCGTCCGAGTCCGGGCTCCCCGTGCCGCCGCGCACGATTGCCCTGTCGCCCGACACCGACATCGAGAGCTGGGCGCCGACCAAGGCCATGAATATCGACACCAAGGTGCTGGAATGGATTGCCAGCCAGATGCGCGGCAAGCGCCGCACCAACCACGCCCTCGCCACGATGGTCGCGACCCTCGTCGGCGCCGCCGCCCTGCCGCTGGCGCAGCTGCCGGGCGTTCTGGATATGGGGTTGATGTAAGGTCATTTTCCCATTGTTGAATTCAAAGCGGCGGGGATTTTCCCCGCCGCTTTTGTTTGGCGAGGCAGGGGTGGTCGCTCAATCGTCATTGCGAGCGAAGCGAAGCAATCCATTCTTTCTTTGCGCGGCAAGATGGATTGCTTCGCTTCGCTCGCAATGACGAATATTGAGCTCAGTGGTTTCCGCCGGATGTCGCGCAGTTATACTCTGAAACGCATTGAAATTGATTTTGATCCTGCAATCGTGGTCGGCATGATTTAGTGGCTCAAACGAGGTTTCAGGAATGGATATTGGTTTCCACCCTCTCGAAGGCCGCTTCGCGCGAATGTAGCCGCTGGCGCCCGAGCACAAGGAGGAGGTTCGAACAGCAATTGATTGCGACGAAGCATCGTGGTCGATCATGCTCGTCAATCCGGTCGGTGCGGGCTTCGCGGAATACTGGTCGACCAGCTGCGGCGCGCCCTGACGGAGCGGATGCCGTACGCCATTCGTCGCTTGTCGGACGGGCGCGTGGTCGGGACGTCGGCTTATTTCATGGCGTCGGCAAAGCACGATGGCGTTGAGATCGGCGCGACATTCCTGAGCCCCGATGTGCGCGCGGGCGCCGTCAACCCTGAATCAAAAATTCTGATGCTGGGCCATGCGTTCGAGTCCGGCGCCGTTCGCGTGCAGTTCAAGGTCGACAGCCGCAACCCGCGCAGCCAGGCGGCGGTCGCAAAGCTGGGTGCTGTCAAGGAAGGAGTAACGCGGTGCGACAGGCGAACGTGGACCGGACATGTCCGCGACACCGTCGTATTCTCGATCCTCGATAGCAAATGGCCGGCCGTCAGGCTCG
>JACDAG010000361.1 GCA_013695565.1 Bradyrhizobium sp. | reverse complement strand
TGCCGCGCAGGCCGACCGTGTTCCAGATGTCGGTCCATTCGACGTCCTCGGTCCGCACCAGAAAGGTGCGCTCCTGCGGCAACCCGTTGGCTTCCAGCCTGGGGGAGCCGTCCGCCGCAAAAATCGGGCAATGGGCCCCGAGCCAGGTCGCGTGCCGCCCGCCGGAGGCAAAGGACCACACGCCCGTGACCTTGTGACCGCCCTCGCATTCGATCGCGCTGACCCTGGGGCCGGGGCCCCAGGCAAGCACCGCGCGCGGGTTCTCGAAGATCGCACGCGCCACCGGCAGATCGAGATAGGCCGCCGACATCGCACAGCCGCCGGCCTGGCTGAGGCACCAGGCCGTGGACGCGTCGGCCTTCGCGATGGTTTCGATGACGTGGAAGAACGTGACCGGATCGGTTTCGATCCCGTCGGTCGAGCGCGGCAGCAACAGACGAAACAGCCGCGCATCGTGGAGCTTGTCGAGCAGCGCAGGTGGCAGCCGGCGCGTGTTCTCGATCTCGTTTCCGGCCGCCGCCACCTCGGGACGGAGGGCTTCGGCGCGGGCAATCACCATTTGGTCGCCGGCAAGATCGGCAGCAGACGCGATCAAATTACCCAAGCCTCCGTGGTCCAAGATTTTGTATCCGAAACTATGCCTGCCGAACGCTGGCCGCTGGCATCTCCAGCCCGTCGGCCAGTTCCTTGTCGATCTGTTCGATCGACTTGCCCCTGGTTTCGAAGCCAATGAAATAATACACGATCCCGGCCATCAGGAACCAGCAACCGAGATAGACGAAGGCGGTCGGGATCTGTGTCATGGGGACATCTGGCTTGAGATAGTTGTTGGAACCAACGATCAAGGCAAGTCCGACCGGTCCGATGATCTTGCCGATGCCGCCAAAGCCATAGGCCGAGCCCATGCCGGTGGTTCGCAGATGCGAGGGCCAGACCTCGGCTGCGTACGGCCCGACGATGGCAAAGCCGCCATCGGCGAAGAAGAAGGTCACGGCCAGGATCAACCAGAACGCCGACACGCCGAACAGCGTCGCATCGTAATTGTAGCCGGCGACGATGGTCAGGACGCCAGCACCGAGACCCAACAGCCCGCCTGAGGTGCGCCGTCCCAACAGCTCCGAGAAATACGAGAAGGAGAGGCGGCCGATGAAGCCGCAAACGGTGAGCAGGATCATCATCTTGGCGGCTTCCTGCGGCGACACCTTCAACAGCAGCACGAACAGCGAAGGCGCCCAGAGCGTGATGCCGTAGACGCCGGTTTGCGCACCGGCATTGCCGAGCCAGGAAACCAGCAGGCTGCGCGGATATTTGAACAGATCGAACCAGCTCGTCTTGATGACCGGACCGGCATCGGCCGCGGTCGGCAACGGCAGCGCCGATGGCTCCATCTGCAGCGCCCAGGCGAGCGACCTGCGCGCCTCCTCGTAACGGCCCTGGCGGCAAAGCCAGCGCGGGCTTTCCGGAACCCAGATGCGAACCAGCAGAACCAGCAGCGCCGGCAGCACGCCGATTGCAAACAACAGCCGCCACTGGTCGCTGCCCATGAAGGCGCCCAGCACCGCGCCGAGGCCGACGCCGAGCGGGATGACGCAGGTCACGAGCCCGCCGACCCAGCCGCGCTTGGAGGAGGGCATGAATTCCTGCACCAGCGGCAGGTCGACGCAATAAAGTCCGCCGACGCCGACGCCGACGAAAAAACGCATGATGGCGAGATAGACCCAGCCATTGTCGGGCGTGAAATAAAGCAGGCCGGTGGCGATCGAGAAATTCAGCACAGTGCCGATGAACACCATGCGGCGGCCGATGCGATCGGCGAGCCAGCCCCAGACATAGGCGCCGATGATGGCGCCGATGCCGGAACTCATCAGCACGAAGGCGGATTGTCCGAAAGTCAGTTTCCAGGGGCCGATCAGGAAGGCGAGCACGAAGCCGATCAGGAAGTAGTCGAAGAATTCGAGCGCATCGCCGATGATGGCTGCGGTGAGGATTTTGATCTGGTTGCCGGTCAGCGTCGTCCGGCGATCGAGGATCTCGAACATGGCGTTCCCCCTGGCGCCGTTTATGTCCGGACGGGCGTCGCGCCTGCGCACCGCCGCTATGAGCCGCCTCGATGAAAAGGGTATCGTCACGCTGCCGCGGCCGACAAGCCCACGAGGACGCGGGGCACGTCTGCGCGCAGACGATGGAGGGCACGATGCCGTTCCGCACAAATCGGATCGCGAAAGTCATCGATCGCCAATTGCGCTGCGCTGCACGCGCGTGAATTGCTTAAGGTTTCCCGGCTAGATTGCCCGTTTTACCGATATCCACGGCCGCGACGCATGGAAGAAAAGCGAAAGCATCCACGCACCGAAATCGAGGAGTCCGCCTATGTTTCGTCGGGCGGCTCCGTGATGCGTTGCGTGGTGCGGAATATCTCGCGCGAGGGGGCTGCGATCGATGTCGAGAATCCTGCGTTCGTTCCGCAGCATTTTCGCCTCGTGATGGCGCAGGATTCCTCGATCGTTCATGAGTGCCGGGTCGCCTGGATCAAGCAGAACCGGATTGGGCTCACGTTCACGGAAGTCGCGCAGGAACCGCCAAAATAATCGGATGCGTCACTCTATTCTGAGCTTGGCATCGTGTACCACCTTGCCCCATTTTTCGATTTCAAGCTTGATGCGGGCGCTGAATTCATCCGGCGTGTTCGCAACCGGTTTGAAGCCGAGCACCGCAAGTCGTTCCTTCACGTCCGGCTGGGCGACAGCCTTGGCAATCTCGCGATAAAGCAGGTCGACGATCTCCTTTGGGGTCCCGGCCGGCGCAACAAGCCCGGTGAGGGTGTCAGCTTCCTGATCCTTGATGCCCTGTTCGGCGAAGGTCTGCACGTCAGGTATCGCGTCAGCCCGTTCGGTTGCGGCAACCCCGATCGCGCGGACCTGTCCGGCTTGGATCGCCGCAAGCGAAGACGGCAGTGCGGTAAAGGCGATCGGCGTATGCCCGCCGATCGTTGCCTGGACCGCCGGAGCCGCGCCGGTAAATGGCACATGGACCAGGTCAAGACCGAATGCCAGCCTGAACAGTTCGCCGCCGAGATGTGGCGTCGAGCCGACGCCGGGACCTGCATAGCTGTACTTGCCGGGATTATTCCGAATGAGTTGCACCAGTTCCGGCAGTGATTTGGCCGGCACCGAGGGGTTGACCACCACCACATTCGGAGATGCCGCAACCAGCGTCACCGCGGTGAAATCCTTGACCGGATCGTACGGCACCT
>JACDAG010000336.1 GCA_013695565.1 Bradyrhizobium sp. | reverse complement strand
CGCCCCGCCCCTTGGGGTCGAGCAGCGGCGAGCACCCGATCACCGCCAGCGTCGCCTCGGTCTCGCGGTCGATCACCTCGAGCTCAATGCCGGTGTCTTTGGCAACCCGCTCCCGGAAGCTCTCGGCATTATCAGCAGCGCGGCAGGCTTCGGTCGCGATCAGCCGCAGGCGCCGGGCCTTGCGGTAACGGATCTTGTCGCTGCAGATGCTCAGGGCCGCAATCGCCCGGTCGATCGCCGCTTCGCTGATGGAACCGGTCGAGGAGATGCCTTCGCCGAGCCGGATGATCCGCGAGAACGAATCGACCACGCGGAATCCGTCGCCGGAGGGACAGGCGATCAACAGCCGGCAATTGTTGGTGCCAAGATCGAGCGCCGCGTAGACGCCGCTCCCGACACCTGCCGCAATCGACCCTGACGGGCTAGCGCGGGCCGGAAGGCCATCGCTAAGCCGCGTATCCTCGTTCATTAAAACTGTCTTTCCGCGGCTGGCTGCCGCCGAAGAATGAGCGTTCACGGAAACTTTAGCAGCGCCAAGGGCCTACGCAACATCCCATCACATAGGACCATGCCCAAACAGGCGTTGTCGCTGGGGGATCGGTGCGTTATCTGGTTCCAAGCCCGCAAAAGAGTGGAAATTCCGGCATTTCAGGTATTTTCGATGCAAGATCACACGTCACCGTCGTCACTGGAAAACGCTATCGCACTGCAAAAATACGGGGTCGGACAGCCGGTCCGGCGCAAGGAAGACGACACGCTGGTCCGCGGCAAGGGCAAATACACCGACGATTTCAGCCTCCCCGGCCAGGCCTATGCCTGGATCGTGCGCTCCAGCCATGCCCATGGAATCATCCGCGGCATCGACACGGCAGCCGCGCAATCGATGCCGGGCGTGCTGGGTGTCTGGACCGGCAAGGACCTCGTTGCCGCCGGCTACAACCCCTTCACTTGCGGCCTGCCGCTGAAGAGCCGCGACGGCTCGCCGCTGCTGCAGACCAACCGCATGGCGCTGACGAGCGACAAGGTGCGCTTCGTCGGCGATCCCGTCGCCTTCGTGGTGGCGGAAACGCTGGCGCAGGCCCGCGATGCGGCCGAAGCCGTCGCGCTCGATATCGAGCCGCTGCCGGCGGTGACCAATGCCGAGGAAGCCGCAAAACCCGGTGCGCCGCAACTTTACGATCACATCCCCAACAACACATCGCTCGACTATCACTATGGCGATGCCGCCAGGATCGATGCGGCGTTCACCAGCGCCGCGCATGTGACAAAACTCGATATCGTCAACACCCGCGTCGCCGTGGTGTCGATGGAGCCGCGCGTGGCGCTGGCGTCCTACGACAAGACCAGCGAGCGCTTCACCATCCAGGTGCCGACCCAGGGCGTTTCCGGCAACAAGGTCACATTCGCCAAGATACTGAACGTGCCGAATGACAAGGTCCGCATCCTGACCGCCAATGTCGGTGGCTCGTTCGGCATGAAGAACATGAACTATCCGGAATATACCTGCATCGCGCATGCCTCGAAGGTGCTGGGCCGCCCGGTGAAGTGGACCGACGAGCGCTCGACCAGCTTCCTGTCCGACAGCCATGGCCGCGCGCAGATCATGCATTGCCAACTGGCGCTCGATGCCGAGGGCAAGTTCCTCGCCGTGCGCCTGAAAGGCTACGGCAATCTCGGCGCCTACATCACCGGCGTCGCACCCGGCCCGCTGTCGCTCAACACCGGCAAGAACCTTGCGAGCGTCTATCGCACGCCGCTGCTCGGCGTCGACATCAAGACGGTGCTGACCAATACCACGCTGATGGGCGCCTATCGCGGCGCCGGCCGGCCGGAGGCCAATTACTACATGGAGCGGCTGATCGATCGCGCCGCCGATGAAATGGGCATCAACCGGTTGACGCTGCGCAAGCGCAATTTCATCAAGCCGGCACAACTGCCGTTCCCGGCCGCCTCCGGCGTCATTTATGACAGCGGCGATTTTGGGGGCGTGTTCGCCAAGGCGCTGGAATTGTCCGACCACGCCAATTTTGCGAAGCGCAAGAAGGAAAGCAAAAAGCAGGGCAAACTGCGCGGCATCGCGGTCGGCTCCTATCTCGAAGTGACGGCACCGCCAAGCGGCGAACTCGGCAAGATCAATTTCGAGCCGGATGGTTCGGTGAAGCTCACCACCGGTACGCTCGATTACGGCCAGGGCCACGCCACGCCGTTCGCACAGGTTCTCTCCGCGCAGCTCGGCGTACCCTTTGAGAAAATCACGCTCGAACAGAACGACAGCGATCTGGTCCGCTTCGGCAACGGCACCGGCGGATCGCGCTCGATCACCGCGACCGGAACAGCGATCGTCGAAGCTTCGGCGCTGGTGATCGCCAAGGGCACGCAGGCGGCCGCGCATCTGATGGAGGCTGCCGAGGGCGATATCGAATTCGCCAATGGCCGTTTCACCATCGCCGGCACCGACCGCTCGATCGGCATCATGGAGCTGGCGCAGCGGCTGCGCGACGGCAAGGTCCCTGAGGGTGTTCCGTCATCGCTCGACGTCGACCACGCCACCAAGGATACGCCGTCAACCTTCCCCAACGGCTGCCATGTCGCCGAAGTCGAGATCGATCCCGACACCGGCGTGACGCAAATCGTGCGCTACACCGGGATCTCTGACTTCGGCACCATCGTCAACCCGATGATCGTCGACGGCCAGTTGCATGGCGGCGTCGCGCAGGGCATCGGCCAGGCGCTGATGGAGGAAGTCAACTACGACGAAAGCGGCCAGCCGATCACCGGCTCGTTCATGGATTACGCGATGCCGCGGGCCGGCGACATCCCGCTGATGGCGACCGGCGACCATCCCTCGCCGGCCAAATCCAATCCGCTGGGCACCAAGGGCTGCGGCGAAGCCGGCTGCGCCGGCAGTCTCGTCTGCATCGTCAATGCCGCGCTCGACGCGCTGTCGGAGTACGGCATCACGCAAATCGATATGCCGCTGACGCCGGAACGCGTCTGGCGGGCGATCCAGGAGGCCAAGGCGAACAAGGCGGCATAAGATGCAAACAACCATCATCGGTGAACTACGGGCAGCGTTCGACGCCACAACGGTCCTGACCGGCGCCGATATCGATGCGCGCTATCACACCGACATGGCCGGCGTCCCCGTCGCTCCGCCGCTCGCGGTCATGCGGCCGCGCTCGACCGAGGACGTCTCGCGATTCCTGGCGATCTGCCACCGGGCGCGCGTCGCGGTCACGACCCAGGGCGGCATGACCGGGCTCGTTGGCGCCACCATGCCGATGGCCGGCGAAATCGTGCTGGCGATGGAGCGCATGAACGCGATCGAGGAGGTCGATACCGGCGGCGGGGTCGTCATCGCCCAGGCTGCCGTGCCGCTGCAGCGCGTGCAAGAGCGCGTCGCGCAGCACGGATACATGTACCCGCTTGATCTCGGCGCCCGCGGCAGTTGCACGATCGGCGGCAACATCTCGACCAATGCCGGTGGCAATCGGGTGATCCGCTATGGCATGACGCGCGATCTCGTGCTCGGGCTCGAAGCCGTGCTCGCCGACGGCACCGTGCTCAGGGGCGTGCGCAAATACATCAAGAACAACACCGGCACCGACCTCAAGCAATTGTTCATCGGCACCGAAGGCACACTCGGCGTGGTGACGCGCGCCGCCTTGCGGATCTTCCCGGCGCCGGCCGAACAGCAGGTGGCGCTGTGCGCATTGCCGAGCTTCGACGCGGTGCGGGCGCTGCTCGACCTGTCGCGCAAGCGGCTCGGCGGCGAGCTGACCGCCTTCGAGGTGATGTGGAACGTCTACTATCGGCTCACGATCGAGCTGGTGAAAGGCGTCACCGCACCGCTGCCGACCAACCACCCCTTCTACATTCTGATGGAATCATCAGGCAGCGATGCCGAGCGCCTCCGCGCCGACATTGAAAAACTGCTCGAAGAGGCGCTGGGGGA
>JACDAG010000330.1 GCA_013695565.1 Bradyrhizobium sp. | reverse complement strand
CGAGCGAACTCGGCTTCGACGCCGCGGTCGATTACAAGGACGGCGCGACCTACAAGGCGCTGCGCGCTGCGGCGCCCAAGGGCATCGACGTCTATTTCGACAATGTCGGCGGCGACATCCTGGAGGCCTGCATCGCGCTGATGAACAACCGCGGCCGGATCTCCTGCTGCGGCGCGATCTCGCAATATGACGGCGTGCCGTCGGCGACCGGCCCGCGCGGCGTGCCCGGCCTGATCGTGGTGAAGCGGCTGATCATGCAGGGCTTCATCGTGATGGATTACATGAACGAGCGCGACCAGGCCCTGAAGGACCTGCAGTCCTGGGTGACTTCCGGCAAACTCAAGGTGCAGGAAGACGTCATCAACGGCCTGGAAAACACACCGCAGGCGCTGATCGGATTATTGGCCGGAGAGAACCGCGGCAAGCGGATGGTGAAGGTGTAGGCGGGGCTCTATCCGGACCTCGTCTACGCGCTGCGAATATCGACCGGCCGCGTTCCAAGGCGCTTGCGGAACGTTGATGTCATGTGGGCATGGGAAGAGAAGCCCGCGGCGAGTGCGATGTCGGTCAAGCCCATGCCGCCCCGAAGCAGTGAACGGGCGAAGGCGACGCGCCGGTCGATGATGTGGTCATGCGGCGATTTGCCGATCGCGGCCTTGAAGGCGCGCGAGAAGAAGCCTGTCGACAGGTTGAGGGCGTTGGCCAGGTCCTGGACGGTGATTTTTTCGGCCAGACCCTCATCGATCACTTCATCGATGATGCGCAGCCGGCGGGATGTCATCCAGGTGCCCGACGGATCATCATCAACGCCGTCGAAAAGAAAGGACCGCACCCGGTCTTCCAGCACATGCAGCAGCCGCTCAAGCGCCAGCGGCTCGACCGGCTGTTGCGAAAGCAGCAGCCTTCGCAGTTCGTGCGCCGACGCGATGGCCAGGGGATCGATCCGATCGCTGAAACGGCGATCGGTCGCCCCCAATCCGGCGTTTATTCCCCTATGCGAGATTTTCAAATACTCGCCGCCCGTCGCTGAACACGAATAGACGTCGCAACCTGCGGGAACGTAGGCGAGGCCGTCCGGCGGAGACCTGAACTCCGACGTTCTATCGCCGCCGAATGAATGGCTCCCTGACTGGCCGTCGAAAGCAAAGCCGATCACCGCGTCTTGCGGCGTGTATCGCGCTTCATAAGCCGTCTTCGGCAGCAATTCGACAAACCACGGACCGGCCTTCGCAAGTCTCGGAGGTTCCGCAACGGCATTCATTCGATCGACCCTGGCGCTTCGTCGCGACAATCGTGCGGCTTGGGACGTCGGGCATCAAGTCCCGGATCACCGCAGCGACCATTTCAGGTCCGTTTTCTGAAAGCGCGGTACCGCGCTTTAGCTTATCGCCCGTCGATGGCGAGCTTCGAGTTACGGCTTGTCGACGCTGACTGGAGCCCGGATGCCCCTTTTCTCCCTCGACGACCTGGCAACGGCCGATGCGATCGTGCGCACACTGGTCCCGCCGACCCCGGCCTATGCATGGCCATTGCTGGCAAGACGGACCGGCGTCCAAATCGTCGTCAAGCACGAGAACCACACGCCAACGGGCTCTTTCAAGGCGCGCGGTGGCCTGACCTATGTGGCGGCGCTGCAACGCTCCATGAAGTTGCCAAAGGGGTTGGTCACGGCCACCCGGGGCAACCACGGCCAATCGGTCGCGATTGGCGCCAGACGGGCTGGCGTGCCCGCATTGATCGTCGTTCCCGAAGGCAATTCTCCCGAAAAAAATGCCGCGATGGAGGCGTTCGGCGGCGAGCTCGTGATCGCCGGGCGGGATTTCGATGAAAGCAGGGCGGTCGCACGTCACCTCGAAGCGGAGAAAGGCTTTCAGTTCGTGCCGTCCTTTCACCGTGATCTCGTCGTCGGCGTTGCGACCTACGCCCGGGAACTGTTTGCCGATCATCCGGACCTCGATGCCGTGTACGCGCCTGTCGGGATGGGGTCCGGCATTTGCGGTCTCGTGACGGTTCGCGATTTGCTCGGGCTGAAGACCGAGATCATCGGCGTGGTTTCCGACCACGCCCCCGCCTTCGCGCTTTCGTTCGAGGCAGGTCGCCCGGTTTCCACCGAAACCGCACGAACCTTTGCTGACGGTATTGCCTGTCGCGAACCGCAGGCCGAGCCGCTGGAAATCATTCGCAAGGGCGTGTCCCGTATGGTTCGGGTGACCGACGACGAGATCGCGGACGCCATGCGGATTCTCTACGTCGACACGCACAATATCTCGGAAGGCGCGGGTGCCGCGGCCCTGGCCGGCCTGATCAAGGAGCGGTCGGGCTTTCGGGGCCGTCGGGTGGCGGTGGTCCTCACCGGCGGAAACATCGACATGCCGGTGTTCGCACGCGTCCTCAAGGGCGAAACACCCGAGGCCTGATCCGGATGAACGGCCTGCTGATGTCCGCGATTGGATTTGCCCTTGTGGCAACGATCTCGCCCGGCGGTGCGACGACGCTCGCTACGGCTTCGGGCGCACAATACGGTCTCCGGCGCAGCCTTGCGTTGCTGGCAGGCATCGCCGCCGGTCTTGGAGCGCTGGTCGGATCGGTCGCGGGCGGGCTCGGATCGGCCGTTCTTGCGTGGCCGACGATGCAGCTTTGGCTGCGCCTTGCCGGATCCGCCTACCTGTTGTGGCTTGCCTGGACGATATTCCGAACCGGTGAGCCCAACGCGACCACCTCATCCGCGCCGGCCGGCTTCGTGGCCGGCTTTCTGTTGCTGTGGCTGAATCCGAAGGGCTGGACCATGGCCCTCGCAGCTGCGGCTGCCTATGCCGATCTTGCCGACAACCCCGTGACTCTCGGTTTGATCCTATGTCTGGTGTTCGGAATTGCGGCCATGAATTCATTGATCCTGTGGTGCGTCGCAGGAAGCTGGCTTGCCCGAATGCTGACGCGACCCTGGCAATGGCGGCATCTAAATCGCGTACTCGGGCTGTTGCTGGGCCTGTCTGTCGTTCCGATGTGGCTTTAGGATCGGGGCGAGCAGGAGAGCCCGGACATGACGAGCACTTTCTAATGCACCGTTGGCGTCTGCGGCGCGACCTGCACGCCCGCCTTCTTCCGCTTCCGCTCGCCAAGCCAGTTCTCGAACCGCTGCACCACGACGAAGAATGTCGGCACGAACAGAACCGCAAGGCAGGTCGAGGCCAGCATGCCGGAGAACACGGTGATGCCGATCGACTTGCGGGCGTTGGCGCCGGCGCCGGTGGCGAGCACCAGCGGCTCCACGCCGAGGATGAAGGCATACGACGTCATCAGGATCGGCCGGAACCGGGCCCGCACCGCTTCAACGGCGGATTCCAGCAGCGGCTTGCGGTCGCGCACATGCAGTTCGAGGGCGACTTCGACGATCAGGATGGCGTTCTTGGCCGACAGCGCGATCAGCAAGATGATGCCGATCTGGGTATAGAGGTTGTTCTCGATTCTCAGCCCCGTCAGCACCGCCATAGGGCCGAGCAGCGACAGCGGCACCGCCAATATCACCGAGATCGGCGCGAACCAGCTTTCATATTGTCCGGCCAGCACGAGATAGACCAGCAACAAGGCAAGCCCGAACGCCCAGTAGATTTGTCCGCCGACGACCTTCTCCTGGTACGACATCGCCGTCCATTCGAAGCCGGTGCCCTGCGGCAAGGTCTTGCCGGCGATCTCCTCCATCAGCTTCATCGACTGGCCGGAGCTGTAGCCGGTGGCCGGCAGACCGATGATGCTCGCAGAGGGATAGAGGTTGTACAGGCTGATCAGCGAGGGGCCGACGGCCGGCGTGATTTTCGCAACCGTGCCTAGCGGGATCATGTCGCCATTGCTGTTGCGCACCATCATGTTTTCCATGTCGCGCGGGGTCAGGCGATATTGCGCGTCCGCCTGGGCGTAGACCTGGAAGGTGCGGCCGAACTTGTTGAACTGGTTGACGTAGGTCGAGCCCATGTAGGA
>JACDAG010000321.1 GCA_013695565.1 Bradyrhizobium sp. | reverse complement strand
GGAGCGAAGCGACCGAAGCAATCCATCTATCCGATCCGCCGCGAGATGGATTGCTTCGCGGAGCCTGTCATCGGGCGCGCATGCGCGCGACCCGGTGGCTCGCAATGACGGGGTTAGAGCGTTCTCTACCGTTCCCGCGGATCCAGCGCGTCGCGCAGGCCGTCGCCGACGAGGTTGAACGACAGCACCACGAGGAAGATCGCGAGGCCCGGCCAGATCGCCATCCAGGGCGCGTTGGTCAGGAAGCGTTGCGCGGCGTTGAGCATGCTGCCCCAGGACGGCGAGGGCGGCTGCTGGCCGAGGCCGAGGAACGACAATGCGGCTTCGGCGATGATGGCCGCCGCAATCGACAGCGTCGCCTGCACCAAAAGGGCAGGCATGATGTTCGGCAGGATATGGAACAGCGCGATGCGCCAGCGCGGATTGCCCATCGCGCGCGCGGCCTCGACGTAATCCTCGACCTTGACGCTCATCACCTGGCCTCGGGTCAGCCGCACGAAGATCGGCGTCGCGGAGATGCCGATCGCGATCATGGCATTGCCGAGGCTCGGTCCGAGGAACGCCGCCAGCGCAATGGCGAGGATCAGGAACGGGCAGGCCAGCATCGCATCGGTGATACGGCTGATCAGGGCGTCGATGAAGCCGCCGCGATAGCCTGACAAGAGGCCGAGCGGGACGCCGATGCCGAGCGCGATCCCGACCGAAATCGCGCCGGCCATCAGCGAGGCCCGCGCGCCATAGACGACACGGGCGAGGATGTCGCGGCCTAGATCGTCGGTGCCGAACCAGTGCTGCAACGTCGGCGGCTTGCGCACCAGCGACCAGCTGGTCGCGATCGGATCATACGGTATCAGCAGCGGTGCAAACAGCGACAGCAGCACGAACAATGCGATGACGACGAGGCCGACCACCGCGCCCTTGCGCTTGAACAGCCGCCGCAGCGCGCGCCGGGTCGGGCTCTCCAGTTCGTCGGAGATGATCTTTGGAACGGAGCTGAGGACTGCATCGGTCATGCGTCAGGCCCTCAGCCGTGGGTTGACGAGGAAGTAGGCGATATCGGCGATCAGGTTCAGCGTGATGTAGATCGTCGCCGTCGTCAGCACGACACCCTGCACCACCGCATAGTCGCGGTTGAACACGGCGTCGACGATCAGCTTGCCAAAACCCGGAATCGAGAAAATCTGTTCGGTCAGCACCGCGCCCGACAACAGCGTGCCGAGTTCGAGCGCGCCGAGCGTGATCACCGGCGTCAGCGCGTTGCGCATGGCGTGCTTGAGGATCACCGAGCGTTCGGAAAGGCCCTTGGCGCGCGCCGTGCGGACATAGTCGCTTTCCAGCACCTGCAGCATGGCACTGCGGGTATGCCGCATCAGGATTGCGGCGATCGCATTGCCGAGCACGAAGGCGGGCATGATGGTGGAAGCGAGGCTGGCGCGCCAGTTTTCGCTAAGCGGCACATAGCCGGAGGCCGGCAGCCAGCCGAGTTCGATCGAGAACAGGAAGATCAGCATGATGCCGAGCCAGAAATTCGGCGTCGAGATGCCCCACAGCGCGAACAGATTGGCGCCGTAGTCCCACGCCGTACCCTTCTTCACCGCCGATACGATGCCGGCGGGAATGCCGATCAGGAAGGCGATCACGATCGCCATCGATCCCAGCTGGATCGTCACCGGCAGCTTCTGCGCGATCAGGCTGAGCACCGGCACCTTGATGCGCAAGGACTCGCCGAAATCGCCCGACAGCACGCCCTTGACCCAATAGACATACTGGATTGGGATCGGCTGATCGAGCCGATATTGGGCGCGGATCTGCGCGATCACTTCGGGATCGCGCTCCTCGCCGGCCATCACCAGCGCCGGATCGCCCGGCAACAGATGCTGCAGCGAAAAGATCAAGACCGACACGAAGAATAATGTCGGGATCAGCTGCAGGATGCGCTGGCCGAGGAAGTTCAGCATGGTTGTTCTCGTGTCCCGGGCGCGGCGCAACATGCAATGTTGCGCTGCTGAACCGGGACCCAGTCTGGCCTCGCGGTGGGTCCCGGCTCTGCGGAGCAGCGCCGGAGTCGCGCGAAGCGCGATCCCGAGGGCGCTGCACCGCGTTCGGGACACGAAAGCATGAGCCGACCTCTCACTTCAGCGTCAACCCGGTCACGCGCACCAGCCCGTCCGGCATCTGCTTGTAGCCTTCGAGCTTGGTGGTATGCGCGATCAGGATCTTGCGGTGATAGATGTAGAGCAGCGGCTCTTCCTCCAGCGCGAGCTTGGCGAGCTTCTCATAGATCGCCTTGCGCTGCGCAGAATCGGTGACGAGGCGGCCGTCGTCGAGCGCCTTGTCGGCCTCGGGACTGGACCAGGCGCTGTAGTTCTGCGGCGCGCCCGTTTTCAGGAAGACGTAGGAATTGCCGTCGGGATCGATCCGGCCGCTCCAGGCCAGCATGAAGGCCTGGTATTCGCCGGATTCGGCCAGCTTCAACGAGGTCGCAAACTCCGTGACCCTGATCTTCATCTCGAAGCCGGCTTCGGAAGCCATCGACTGGATCACCTGCGCAACCGCTTCGGTTTCCGCACCCTTCGGCACCATGAAATCGACGCTGACCGACCCGGTGACGCCGGCTTCCTTCAGCAGCGCCTTGGCCTTGGCGATATCGCGGCCGCGGACCGGAAACGCTTTCTGGTAATAGGGATGATCGGGGTTGACCCATTGATTGCCGGGCTTGAATTCGCCGTTGAACACCACCTGGTTGATGGCTTCGCGGTCGATCGACAGATCGAGCGCCTGGCGGACTTTTGCGGACTGGCTGAGCGGCCCCTTGGTCTTGTCCTTGCCGACGTTCAGCGTCACGCCCTGATAGCCGAGTTCGATGGCGCTGGATAATTTCAGTTTCGGATCGCTCTGCACCGCCTTGATGTCGGTGGCAAGCAGACGTTCGATCAGATCGAGGCCGCCGGATTTCAAATTGGCGAGGCGCACGGTCGCGTCCACCAGCGGCAGATAGACGATGCGGTCGATCTTGACCTTGTCCTTGTCCCAATAGTCGGCGAATTTCTCGAACACGATGCGATCCTGCTGCACACGCTCGACGAATTTGTAGGGACCGGCGCAGACCGGCTTCAATCCGAACTTGTCGCCTTCGGCTTTCGCGGCCTTTGGCGAGATCATCATGCCGGCGCGGTCGGTGAGCTGGGCGATCAGTGGCGAGAACGGCGTCTTCAATACCAGCTTGATGGTGAGGGGATCGACCACATCGACGTGGTCGAGCTGCGCCAGCTCCGGCTTGCGGAACGAGGTTGGCATCGTCAGATGGCGATCCAGCGAGAATTTCGCAGCCTCGGCGTCCAGCGGTTCACCGTCGTGGAATTTCACGCCCGGCCGCAGCTTGATTGTGACTTCCCTGCCGTCGGCCGAAGTCTCGTGCGACAGCGCGAGCTGCGGCACGATGTTGATCTTTTCGTCGATGTCGAACAGCTTGTCGCAGAATGACGCGAACACGATGCGGCCGACATAGGTGCGCCCAAGCGTCGGATCGAGAATGTCCGGATCCTCGGCCAGCCCGATGCGCAATGTGGTCTGGGCCTGAACATTTGCCTCGAACGACAGGAGAAGTGCTGCCGCGGTCACTGCCAAACGAAAAATTCTCATCGCACCCATCCCTTCGATTAAACTGCTGCCGGCCGTGTCCCGATTATATCAACCCCGCTGCGGGGCGTACCTTCCGCCCGTCCGAACGCTGCGACCAGCTTTTCCAGCGTCGGCGAAAAGCCGCCATCACTGGGAACGATGCTGTCGGGTGCCGGCAGTTCCGCCATGCGGTGGCAGGCGGTGGCGTGTCCCGCGCTGTCGGCGATGAGCTGCGGCACTTCGGCGCGGCAACGCTCGACCACGTAGGGACAGCGGGTATGAAAGCGGCAGCCCGATGGTGGATCGAGCGCGCTCGGCATTTCGCCCTGCAGTACGATGCGGCTGCGCTTGGCTTGCGGTTTGGGCACTGGAATGGCCGACAGCAACGCCCGGCTATAGGGATGGCGGGGGGCGGCGAACAGCGCCTGCGCCTCCGCGGTCTCGACGATGACGCCGAGATTCATCACAGCGACGCGGTCGGCGATGTGCTTCACCACGGCCAGATCGTGCGAGACGAAGATATAGGCAAGCCCCAGCCGGTTCTGCAGGTCGCGCAGCAGATTGAGGATTTGCGAACGGATCGAGACGTCGAGCGCGGATACCGGCTCGTCGCAGATGATCAGTTTCGGTTCCACTGCCAGGGCTCGTGCGATGGCGATGCGCTGGCGCTGGCCGCCGGAAAATTCATGCGGATAGCGGCGCGCGAAGCGCGGCTCCAAGCCGACGAGCCGCAGCAATTCCTCGACGCGTTCGCGGCGGTGCGGTGCCGGCACCAGATCATGCAGCGCCAGCGGCTCGGTCAGGATCTGGCTGACGGTCATGCGCGGATTGAGCGAGGCGTAGGGGTCCTGAAAGATAATC
>JACDAG010000220.1 GCA_013695565.1 Bradyrhizobium sp. | reverse complement strand
GGGCGGGACATGGTTGGGCGGTGCAACATCGAACAGGGGCGCTGCCGGGTTCGTTAAATTCACAGGAATTCCATCAAGCAGAATTTGCGCGCGCCTTGATAGGCTGGTTCCCCGTTTACGCCTGATTATCCATCGGGATCGCGTGCGGGGAACGGCCGCTCTTGCCGTTCATTGCTCCTTTGGAAGGAGAGGTGCGATGAAGGAAGTTGCCAGGATAGACCGTGCGATCGATGAATTGCTGGTGCAACTCGGCGAAATGGTTCTGAGGCTGTCCAGCCCGCAGGTGACGAAGCGGGACGACGAGCGGCGCGCGCTGGTGCGTTCGGTCAATCAATATTCACGGTGTGCCGCGCGTTCCGACGATCCGCGCGTGCACGAACTCAAGGCCGAACTCGACGAGAGGATCAGGCCGCGGTTGCGGCTGGTTTCGAGCCGCTAGCGCGTTTTCGAGCGAAGTGGCTACCGGTTCGCGTGAAGAAAACGCGTCAAACAAGAGCCTGGCGCATTCAGACCACGGGCACCCGCCGGGCGGCGACTGCCGCGGGCGAGATCACGTCGATATCGAGCGGCACACGCCAGCGCTCGGTCATCCGCACGCGCGGCGCTTCGTTGCGCGGGTCGGCGCCGTCGATCACAAAGCCCTCGAAGCCGTTGCTCATGACCTCGTTGCATTTCTGCACATAGATCGGGAAGCCGCCGATATAGGGCATGAAGACGCGCGGACGGCCGGGGATATTGGCGCCGACATACCAGGAACTGCAGGTCGACCGCAGCGAGATCTTTGAGACTTCATTGACGTGCTCGACCCACTCATCCTGATATTGCTCGATGGGCTCGATGGTATCAGCACCGATGTCGCGGATATGGGCCATGCAATCCGCCATCCAGTCGACATGCTGTTCGATGGCCTGGATCATGCTCGCCAGCACCGACGGGCTGCCCGGCCCGGTGATGGTGAAGAAATTGGGGAAGCCCACGGTCGCCACGCCGAGATAGGCGCGGGGACCAGCGTGCCATTTTTCGGCCAGCGTCTGCCCGTTGCGGCCGGTGATTCGGATCTTGTCGAACGATCCGGTCATGGCGGCAAAGCCGGTCGCCGAAACGATGGCGTCGAGCGGATATTCGGTGTCGTCGACTTCGATGCCATTGACCGTGAAGCGCTCGATCGGTGTTTTGGAGACGTCGACCAGTTTCACATGCGGCAGATTGTAGGTTTCGAAATAGCCGGTATCGACGCAGAGGCGCTTGCAGCCGAACACGTTGCTTGGGCACAGCAGCTCGGCGGTCGCGGGATCCTTCACGACGCCGCGGATCTTGTTGCGCGCGAATTCGGCGATGGTGTCGTTGGCTTCCTGCTCGAACAAGAGATCGCCGAAGGCGCCGAGGAACGGCAGCCCGCCGCGCTCCCAGGCTTCTTCATAGAGCCGCTCGCGCTCGTCGGACGAGGCTTCCAGCGCCGGCTTCATGTTGAAAGGGAAATAGAAGCCGGTCGGCCGCGCCCGCGCTTTCGCCCGCAGCGCGGGGTAG
The DNA here is from genome assembly GCA_013695565.1 of Bradyrhizobium sp. Lineage (GTDB taxonomy): Bacteria > Pseudomonadota > Alphaproteobacteria > Rhizobiales > Xanthobacteraceae > Bradyrhizobium. The sequence continues at coordinate 6,700 of JACDAG010000220.1, read as the reverse complement.
TCCGCCTTGATCGACTGGCGATATTCCGGCGTCAGCTTCGCGTTCCAGGCCGGCACGGAATAGGTCGCGGTGCGCTGGAATACGGTGAGCGATTGAGCCTGCTGCGCAATGATCGGGATCGACTGGATCGCCGAAGAACCGGTGCCGATGATGCCGACGCGAAGCCCGGTGAAATTGACCCCTTCGTGCGGCCATTCGCCGGTGTGATAGACCGGCCCCTTGAAATCCTCGCGTCCCCTGAAGGGCGGATGGTTTGCCGCCGACAGGCAGCCGATCGCCATGATGCAGAATTTGGCGAACACCTTGTCGCCGCGGTCGGTCTCAATGCGCCAGCCCTTGGCGGCCTCATCGAAGGTAGCGGCGGTGACGCGGGTGTCGAAGAAAATGTGCTGGCGCAGATCGAAACGATCGGCGACATGGTTGGCGTAAGCCAGAATCTCCGGCTGCGGCGCGTATTTTTCCGACCAGTCCCATTGCTGGTCGAGTTCCTCCGAGAACGAGAAGGAATATTGCATGCTCTCGACGTCGCAGCGCGCGCCGGGATAGCGGTTCCAGTACCAGGTGCCGCCGACGCCGCCACCGGCCTCGTAGACCCGCGCGTTGAAGCCAAGCCCGCGCAGCCGGTGCAGCATGTACATGCCGGCGAAACCGGCACCGACGATGATGGCGTCGAAGACGGTGTCACCCTCTGGCGGGCGCTGTTGTTGGTCTTGTTTGTTCGCAGCCATGGCAGCGTTGGTCCCAATGAAGACGAAAGCTGCGCCTACATCAGACCAAAGCGCAGGAATCGTCAATCGCGCCACAGCATGGGCGGGTTGCGTGCGCTCGCTTCTGTCGGCGGATTTGTGTTGCAGCGCGGCCGGGCTTGGCCCGGCCCGCGCGGCATCGTGTCTCAGAGCGTCTTGAGGTATTCGAGGATCGCCTTGCGATCGGGGTCGGACAACTCTGGTCCGATCACGCCCTTCTCCTGGTGCTTTTTGCCCTTGATGTACTTCTTGCTGAACTCGTGTCCGGTATTCCCGTTGCCGCGAATCGAGGTGTCGAGTTTGAAGCCGTTGGGAAACGGATCGGATTTGTAACCGAGTTTCTCCGGATCGTATTCGCGATGCCCGAGATAGAATTCCTTTGGCCTTTTGTCGGGCGGGCCAATCAGTGCATCGATGGTGGGCACCGAACCGTTATGGAGATAGGGCGGCGTCGCCCAGACGCCGTTGAGCGGGCGAACCTTGTAGGCGAGTTCCCCGCGAACGATATTGGGCATGTTGCCGTTGAAGTTGGCGCGCTTCCAATCGTTCCACGGCGGGTCCTTCCGGTCGTAGATATAATTGACAGTCTTCTCGACCACGTCCTTGAGTGCGAGTGCGAATGCCGTGTCCTTGATTCCGAGGTTATCGGGAAGCGCAACCGTCCGGTTCATCATGTCCGTCGCCTGGGCGGCGTCGGTGCCAATATGCTCGATCGGGATGTTTTCGATGATGCGAACCTGTTGACCGGCCTCGTTGGTTCGCCACTCGTCCTTGTCATCGAAGTTGAAGTAGTCGGGATTGGCCGTGGCGGGCGGGCGCGGCTGACCTGCAACAGGCGGCTCGAACTTCGACACCGGCGGCCGATGACATTCCTGACAATGTTCTTTGTAGAGCTTGGCGCCGTCGCCGGCGAGCGTCCAGTTGATCTTGGGCAGGATGTCTTCGGGCCATCTCGGCGAAGCCAGGCCGCCAAAGCCCTTTGCTGCGCTCGGCGCTTCGCCGGCGATCATTTGCTCCATCTCGTGGAGGCTGTCGATATTGGCGCTCGATTTGAACAAGCCCTTCGATGGATCGGTCAGGTTGAGTTCCGCCGAAACGCCAAGCGATTCGCCGGCATTGCGTACCATCGGCTGCATGATGGAGCCGTTATACTGGACCCAGTCGAACCACGGTGTGTTCCAGATGCGGGGATAATGCACCGGCGCCGAAGAGCCTTCATAGTTTTCCGGCTTCTTCAGGTCCAGTGAAAAGACCTGATTGCCGATCCGGTTGAGCGCGTCGAGCCGTCCATAGCCTTCCAGAATGCTGCGGCCAGCAACGGCTTCCTCGAGGTTCTTGACGGTTTTCAACTGCTTCAGGACCTGGTCCATCTGCTGTTTCAGCATATCGCGATCTTCGTCCGTCGCGTTTTCCCCGAGGACGTTGTTGGCGAACCGGCCGAAGCGGCCGGGGAGCAGCCGCGCATAGAGCACTGCCACGCCAATTCCCTTCTTCAGCTTGAAGAGATCGGTCAGCGCCGGTCCGCCGTCGATGATGACCGCAGTGTCCTTGTAGGTGAATCGTCCGGTGTGACAGGCCGCACAGGTCAGGCCGATGCCTCGCATGTCCTGTTTGCTGGTCGGGTTACGCCAGGGCGCGCCGGACGGATCCAGCATCGAGCCGCCTCGCGCGAAGCCGATCGGAAGCACGATCTTGTCGGCGATCGGCGTCGTACCCGGGATGAAACCGTAGCGATCGAGATAGGTCTGATCGCGGAAAGCGCCGGGGTTGGTGAAGATCAGCCATGGAATCGTCGGCTGTTCCAACGCGATGAACCACTCATAGGGAACGCCGAAGGTCCGCGTGCCCTGGTCGGCGTGATAGAACCACTCGAGCCTTTCCTTGCTCACATTCTGCTCGAGCCAAACGGACTTCTTCGGCTGCGGATACTCGGCGATCCTGACGTGCAGATCTTCCCAGAGCTTGGCGATGTCATCCTTGACGGCGTAGATGCCACCAATGACCAGCGCCGCGACAACAATTTTTGCAATCGTTTTGCCCCGCATGGCTTGCCCCTTCTCGAAACTGCGCCGGTTGCGCGCAATACCGCCTGACCGAAAACACCGGGACAGCAAATCACCCTCGGCGTGTGCTGAAATATGAATCTACCTTATAGTAGCGTCATACCACTGTCCATAAATCGCGTGATTCGGGTTGAAGCATGCTTGCCAGTGGATGGCATGACGCCCGCTTCACAAATCGGGATAATTTTTCGGGAAATCCCGCTTGACTTTGACGTTGCGTCAAACCCGCATAACGCGCTCCTCGCAACAGAGGAGACCAAGCCATGATCACCCGTCGCATCTTCCTGGGTGCCGCCGCCGCATCCACCGCCGCCGTCCTGCCGCGCCTCGCCTTTGGCCAGGGCCGTACCGCCAAAATCAAGGCCAAAGACGGCACCGAATTTTTCGTCAAGGACACCGGCGGCAGCGGCCGCGCCGTGGTGATGACCCATGCGTGGCCGCTCCATGCCGATGTCTGGGATTATCAGGCTGCCCAGCTTGCGAAAGCCGGCTACCGCGTCGTCACCTATGATCGCCGCGGCTTCGGCCGTTCCGGGCAACCCGCCGTCGGATATGATTTTGACAGCTTCGCCGACGATCTCGCCGAAGTGATCGCGCAGACCGGCGTGCGCGACGCGATGCTGGTCGGCTACTCCATGGGTGGCGGCGAAGTGGTGCGTTATTTCTCCCGGCACAACGGCCGCAACGTCGTAAAGGCCGGCCTTGTCGGCGCCGCCGCCTATTATCTGTTGAAGGCCGAGGACAATCCGATCGGGATCGACGGCGGGGTATTCGACGGTATCAAGCAGGGCGTGCAGGGGGATCGGAAGGCCTATCTCGGCGGTCTGCTCAAGGACGTATTCCTCGACAGCAAACGGCCGGCGAGCAATCCGGTGACGCCTGACATGATCAATCAGACACTCGCGATGGCGATGCTGGCAAGCCCTGCGGCCACAACGGCCTGCGTCGATGCTTTCGCCAGGACTGATTTTCGTGGCGAACTTGGCGCGGTGAAGGTGCCGACGCTGGTCCTGCACGGCACGGCCGATATTCCGGTGCCGTTAGCGCTCGCAAAGGCGACGGCCGCGGGCATCGCGCAGGCGAAGCTGATCGAATACGCTGACGCCTCGCACGGTATCGTTCTGACCTGCGATCGCGTGACGCGCGATCTGCAGGCCTTCCTCGCAAGCTGAGCAACACCTGAGGAAACGATCGAAATTGGAGAGTTCTGATGTTTCGGATCGGTGAATTCGCGCAGATCGCGCAGGTCTCGGGCCGGCAGTTGCGGTTCTACGACCAGCTCGGCCTGCTGCGGCCGGGCCATATCGATGCCCAGACCGGATATCGCTATTACAGCATCCGGCAATTGCCGCGGCTAAACAGCATCCTGGCGCTGAAGGAACTCGGCCTGTCGCTGGAGCAGATCGGCCCGCTGCTGAAGGACGACATTTCGGCAGCGGATCTGCGCGCCATGCTCACCCTGAAGCGGGCGGAGGTCGAACGCTCGTTGCGTGCCGAGGAGGCACGGTTGCGGCATATCGAATCCCGGATCGCGCAGATCGACCGGCATGGCGGCACGCAAGGCTTTGACGTCATCGTCAAGTCCGTGGAGCCGACGCCGCTGCTGTCGCTGTATTGCGCATGCGCCGATATGGACGAGGTGGTCCGCATGGTCCGCCTCGTCGCCGAGGACGGCGCGCGGCAGATCAGGCCGGCGCTACGCGACAAGCTTATCGTGGTTGCCCGCAACGATCTCGACGGCGAAAAGCTGGAGCTCGAGATCGGCTATTCGCTGACGCGGCCTTCCAATGCCAGCGTGCGCCTCTCGGGCGACTACCAACTGCGGGCCAGCGAACTCCCGGCGGTGGAAGCGATGGCAACCCTCGTACGTCCCGGCACCAATCTGGAAAGCCACACCGCGTTCGGTGCGGTCGGCACCTGGATCGAGAGCAACCATTACGAAATCGCGGGACCGTGCCGCGAAGTGTTCCTGGAGCCGATCACCGGTCCGCCGGGATTCGAGGGCGCGCTGGTGGAAATCCAGTTCCCGATCCGGCCAGCCGCCTAATTCCGCATCGCTTTGTCTAGTCCACCCAATCCGGACGCATCCGCGTTCCGGAAAGCCGAACCGCTGCGCCGAATTTCCGGCCCGCGGCAACCAACAGGAGTTGATTATGCTGACCATCCACGGCGTTCCGCTTTCGGTTCATACCCGCAAGGCCATCATCACCGCGATCCTGAAAAAGATCGATTACCGGTTCGAGGTGGTAATCCCCGTCATTCCCGGAAATCCGCCGGCGAACTGGGGCACGCTGAGCCCGACCGGATTGATCCCCGTCATGGAGGACGGCGATTTCACGCTGGCCGATTCGACGGCGATCTGCCTCTACCTCGAGAAGAAGCATCCGGCGTCGCCGGTGCTGCCCGCTGATGTCAAAGACTTCGGCCGCGCGTTGTGGTTCGACGCCTATGCCGGCGGTACCATTTTCAGGCACCTGGTGCATCCCCTGTTCGTGCAGACCGTCGTCGGCCCCAACATCAACAACGTCCCGACCGACAAGGCCGTAGTCGATAACGTTCTCACCAGCATGCGGCCTAAGATCTTCGGTTATCTGGAACAGCAGATCTCGGGCAAATATCTGGTCGGTGACGCCATGACGCTGGCCGATATCGCTGTTAGCTCGAACTTCGTGGTCTATCAGTATCTCGGCTTTGAAATCGACCGCGGCCAATATCCGAAGCTCGCAAAATACCTCCGCGACATCCTGGCAAATGCGGCGTTGCAGCGCGCGCTGGCGGATGAGAAGCCGTTCGTCGACCAGATGGGCCTGAAGCGGGATTTTCTCGCGGCGGCCTGAACTCGCGTGGCAGCCCGGCAGGGTCGCGCCCGCCGGGCGCTTTGCGGTATAGTTCACCAGCCATTGAAATCGGTTGGGCCGAATGAAAGCCGTGAACGCAGAACGATTGCAGATCAGAATCGAAAACGCGGAGCCGGTGTCCGCGCTGCTGATGAAGCCGCCGCAGGCGCGGGCGTGTTATGTCTTTGCGCATGGCGCCGGGGCCGGCATGGCCCATGCGTCGATGGAGACGATTGCGGCGGGCCTCGCCGACCGCGGCATTGCGACGCTGCGCTATCAATTTCCCTACATGGAAAAGGGCAGCAAGCGGCCGGATGCGCCTGTTGTGGCGCACGCCGCGGTGCGGGCGGCGGTGGCGGAAGCCGCGCGGTGCTGCGCCGGGCTGCCGTTGATCGCCGGCGGCAAATCGTTCGGTGGTCGCATGACGTCGCAGGCGCAGGCGCTTGATGCCTTGCCCGGCGTTCGCGGGCTCGCCTTCTTTGCCTTCCCATTGCATCCGGCCGGAAAACCCTCCAGCGATCGCGCCAGGCATCTCGCCGATGTCGCTATCCCCATGCTGTTCCTGCAGGGGACGCGCGATGCGCTGGCGGAATTGAACCTGCTCGAACCCGTGGTCAAAGGGTTGGGTAAGCTGGCGACGCTGCGCTTGGTGAAGGAGGCCGATCATTCCTTCCATGTGCTGGCGCGCTCGGGCCGCAATGATCGCGAGGTAATAACCGAAGTGCTGGATGCGTTCGCGGCGTGGGCCGGCAAGATCGGCGCAGGATAGCGTTGGCAGTCGCGGGGGCTGATGCTAATCAGGCCCAATGGCCAAAATCCTCATCGTCAATCCCAATACGACCGCATCCATGACCAAGACCATCGGCGATGCCGCGCGCGCGGTCGCGGCGGCCAGTACCGAGATTGTCGACGTGACGTCATCGATGGGGCCGGTCTCGATCGAGGGATTTTACGACGAGGCCTTCGCCGTGCCCGGCTTGATCCAGGCATTCCTGAACGCGCCAGACGCCGACGCCGGCATTATCGCCTGCTTCGACGACACCGGGCTCGATGC
>JACDAG010000214.1 GCA_013695565.1 Bradyrhizobium sp. | reverse complement strand
GCTTGGCGGTGAGCTGACCGCGTTCGAGGTGATGTGCAACAACTACTATCGCTACGCGACCGAGCTGGTGAAAGGTGTGGTCGCGCCGCTGAAGGCAGGTCGTCCCTATTACATCCTGATGGAATCCTCCGGCAGCGATGGCGAGCGGCTCCGCGGCGACGTTGAAAAGCTGCTGGAAGAGGCGCTCGGCGAAGACATCATCCTCGATGCGACGATTGCAAGCTCGGGTGCAGCGGCGGCGGCGATCTGGCGGGTTCGCGATTCCAGCGTCGAGGTCAGCCGCGTGACCGCGCCCAGCGTCGGCTCCGACGTCAGCCTCGCCATCGACCAGATGGAGCCGTTCACCATCGCGATTGAAAAGGCGATCAAGAAGGTCGACAAGGACGCCATCATGACCGTGCTCGGACATGTCGGCGACGGAAATCTGCACGTTAACGCAAAATACTCGCCGCCGGCCGACAAGCATGAGGAAATGAAGGAGATCATCTACAACACCACCGCCGATTTCGGCGGTTCGATCTCGGCCGAGCACGGTATCGGCATCTCCCGGCGGCCGTATCTCAAGCTCAGCCGCACGGCGGAGGAGATCGAGACCATGCGCACGCTGAAGCGCGCGCTTGATCCGCATCACATCCTCAATCCCGGACGCATCTTCGAGATGTGAGTGTGCCGCCTTCCCCCTCACCCCGCGCTTGCGGGGAGAGGGGCTCTCTCCACGATCGCGGTCTAACGATAGACCTGTACCCCCTCACCCGGATTGCTTCGCAATCCGACCTCTCCCCGCAAGCGGGGCGAGGTGAATAACCACCGCCGATTTCCGAAGGACGTAAGCGCGGCCCAATCACGCCATCTTCTTCAACGCCCGCTCCAGCAACTCCAGCCGATCCTGGCCCCAGAAGATCTCTCCCGACGGCAGCACGTAGCTCGGCGCGCCGAACACGCCGGCCTTCAGCGCCTCCTGCGTGAACTGCTCGAACAGCGCATCGAGTTCGGCATCCGATGGGCCGTTCGCGCGCAGTGCTGCGACGTCGAGACCGGCGCGTTGGGCGGCCGAGGCCATGACGGCGGGGTCCGCAAACGACTCCTCGCGCTCCCAGATCGCACGTCCCAGTTCCAGCGACAGTTTGTGAGCGTCCTTGCCCTGCAACTTGGCCGCGATCACGAGTCGCGTCGCGGCGGCGTCATCGCTGGGGAAGAATTTGGGCTCGATGTTGAGCGGAATTCCCCAAAACTCACGCCAGCGCCTGAGCTCCATCATCCGGTAAGCCTGCCGCTGCGGCGAGCGTTTTGGCAGCGGCAGCCCGCCGGTCTGCTCGAAAATGGGTCCGAACTTGGCGGGCTTGACGTTGACCTCAGCGCCATAGCGGCGCGCGATCTCGGCAAACGGCCCGCTGCCGATATAGGTCCAGGGCGAATTGAGCGACAGATAGTAGTCGATGGTGATGGCCATAATTATGCTGCCGCCTGTTCGCGCGGTTGATAGATCGCGGTGTGATGGCAATGCGCCAGCGGCGTCCCGCCGTTGGCGACCACCAGCGCGTCGAGTTCGACGAACCGATGCCCCTTCTTGTCGTAATTGCCGACGACCTTTGCGCGCGCGGTCAGTTCATCGCCGATGCGGGCCGCGGACAACAGCTGCATCCGTGTGCCGACATGAATCCATGGGCCCATGATGGCATTGTCGACCAGCACCTTGTTCATCACCCGCGGCAACAAGCCGGGGTGGCCGAGCCCCTCCCGGGCGTAGATCGCCTCGGTTTCGCGAATATCCGCCAGATATTCTCCTGCCGCGTCCGCCGCCCAGCTGCGCGGCACCGCACCGAGCCATTTATCCAGGGCATACGACGTCGCATCCACCGGCTTGCGCTCGCCCACCGCCGCGAGCTCGACAAAGTCAGACAGGGAAAATGAGGGTGCTACCGATGGCAGCGATGCCGTGCCGGTGGCGCAAAGCTCTCCCCGGCTCTCGACCTGGATCGGCAGCACGCCGTTGCTCTCTTCGCCGATAACATCGGCCTGCTCGCCGTCATAGACCGGCTTGGTGAAGCGCGCCTCGATCAGTCCGCGTTCGAGAAAGGCCCGGCCCCATTTGGCGACCGGCAGGTGCATCATGTAGGCCATGACATCGACACCGGGCACGAGCCCGCCGCTAAAGCCATAGCGCTTGGCGACGGTGTCATCGTGCATTTTGTTCTCGGAATGCTTGGAAGTGTTATAGGCCGAGACCCGATACGGCCCGATGCGGCTTGTCATGCCCGTTTCCTCTGTTTTCTTGTTCTTTCCGGGCGTTATCGTACGCGAAGAAAGTGCGGTGGCAAGCGTGTTCCCGCCCCTGTTTTCCTCGCCTTTTTCCGCCCGGTGGAGTACCACGCGCGGACGAAACGACGAGACCGAATCCAACCCCGATAGCTGACTTGAAGTGCCTGACTTGAACACCACCCGCATCTATGTCGACGCCGACGCCTGCCCGGTCAAGGACGAGATCTACAAGGTCGCGGCCCGGCACGGCCTGCCCGTCAGCGTGGTCGCGGGCAATTTCATCCGCGTGCCGCAGGATCCCTTGATCGAGCGCATCGCCGCCGGCTCCGGGATGGATGCCGCCGACGACTGGATCGCGGAGCGCGCCGGCAAGGGCGACATTGTCATCACCTCGGATGTTCCGCTGGCCAGCCGCTGCGTGAAAGCCGGCGCCGACGTGCTGGCGCCGAACGGCAAGCCGTTCACCGAGCAATCGATCGGCATGACGCTCGCGGTACGCAATCTGATGACCGACCTGCGCTCCTCGGGTGAAGTGACCGGCGGCCCACGATCCTTTGCGTCGCGCGACCGCTCGGCGTTTCTTTCCGCGCTCGACCAGACCATCCGGCGCATTCAGCGTCAGCGGGCAATGCTGCCTGCGCCGAACCAGAATTGAGTTGAACGATGCCGCCGCCGCTAATCCAGTTGAAAGATATCGCGCTGACCTTTGGCGGCACCCCGCTGTTGTCGGGCGTCGAATTATCCGTGTCGACAGCCGAGCGCGTGTGTCTGATCGGCCGCAACGGCTCCGGCAAATCGACGCTGCTGAAGATCGCCGCAGGGCTGGTCGAGCCCGACGGCGGCAGCCGCTTCGTGCAGCCCGGCGCCACCATCCGCTATCTGCCGCAGGAGCCTGATTTCGGCGAGCACAAGACCACGCTGGCCTATGTCGAGGCCGGCCTCAATCCGGGCGACGACCATTATCAGGCGCGCTATCTCATCGAACAGCTGGGCTTAAGCGGCGATGAAGACCCCGCGCATGTCTCGGGCGGCGAAGCCCGCCGCGCGGCGCTGGCGCGGGTATTGGCGCCCGCCCCCGATATCCTGCTGCTGGACGAGCCCACCAACCATCTCGATCTCACCACCATCGAATGGCTGGAAGGCGAGTTGGAGAGCCGGCGCTGCGCGCTGGTCATCATCAGCCATGACCGCCGCTTCCTCTCGAATCTGTCGCGCTCTACCGCCTGGCTCGATCGTGGACAGATCAGGCAGATCGATCGCGGTTTTTCCGCATTCGAAGCCTGGCGCGACGAGGTGTTGGCCGAGGAGGAACGCGACCAGCACAAGCTCGACCGCAAGATCGTCAATGAAGAACACTGGCTGCGCTACGGCGTCTCCGGTCGCCGCAAGCGCAACGTCAAGCGGCTTGGCAATCTGCATGCGCTGCGCGATCAGCGACGCACCTATCGGGGTGCGACCGGCAATGCCAGCCTCGCCGCCGCCGAAGCCGACAAGTCAGGCAAGCTGGTGATCGAGGCCAAGAACATCAGCAAGTCCTTTGGCGACCGCAAGATCGTGGAGGGATTCTCGATCCGGGTGCAACGCGGCGACCGCATCGGCATCGTCGGCCCGAACGGCGCCGGCAAGACCACGCTCATTGATATGCTGACCGGCGGCAGCCCGCCCGATAGCGGCATGATCCGGCTCGGCGCCAACATCGAAATGGCGACGCTCGACCAGCACCGCGAAAGCCTCGACCCCAAATCGACACTGGCCGACGCCCTGACCGGCGGCGGCAGCGACCACGTCATGATCGGCGGCAAGCCGAAGCACGTGGTCAGCTACATGAAGGACTTTTTGTTCGCGCAGGAGCAGATGCGCACGCCGCTGGAAGTGCTGTCCGGCGGCGAACGCG
>JACDAG010000212.1 GCA_013695565.1 Bradyrhizobium sp. | reverse complement strand
GCATCGAGCCGGCCCCGGCGCACCGGAACACGAGGTGAGTCCAACTCACAATGGTCGTCAGGAATGTTCGTTGGCGTCAGGCCAGCGGCACCGTTACCAGATCATCATCGTTCAGGAAGCAGCCATGAGGCGGGCTGCACGTTGCTGGCCTAATCATCCGAGGAAAAGACCATGCGTCACCAACCCGTCAAGACTCGTTCGCCCGCAGCAACGGCTGCACCGGTTTCGGAGATTTCCGGGCTCACCCGCGCCTTCCTCTCGGGTGAACAGCGGAGTCTCGATGTGACCGAGGCTTGCCTTAAGCGGGTTCTCGATCCGGCCGGGGAGGGCAAACGCACATTTACCAAAGTCTGGGCCGATGACGCGCGGGCGGCCGCTGCGGCGCTGGATGTTTTGATGCGGGTCGGATACGCGTCGTCGCCGGTGTCAGGTATTCCCATTTCGATCAAGGATATGCTCGACGTCAAAGGTGAGACGACGCTGGCTGGCAGCAACGCGCTCGACGATGCGCCGCCTGCGGCCGAGGATTCTCCGGTGGTGCGGCGGTTGAAGGCTGCTGGTGCTGTCCTGGTCGGACGAACCAACATGGCGCAGTTTGCCTTCTCGATCGTCGGCCTCAACCCGCATTTCGGAACGCCTGGAAATCCGTGGGACCGAAGCCGGATTCCCGGCGGGTCTTCGTCGGGCGCGGCCGTTTCGGTCGCGGACGGCATGGCGGTCGCGGCGATCGGGTCCGACACGGTAGGTTCGATCCGCGCGCCGGCGGCGCTTTGCGGGGTGGTCGGCTTCAAGCCGACGCAAAGCAGCGTGCCCCGCGAGGGTGCGATACCGCTGTCCATTACACTCGATGCCATTGGCCCGCTGGCGCGAACGGTCGAGGATTGCGCGGCGGTCTATGGCGTTATCGCCGGCGAACCACAACAGACGCCGCCGTCAGTCGCGCTTGGCGGGTTGAGATTCGCGGTCCCGTAAACAAAAGTGCTTGACGATCTCGATACCGACGTTTCCCGGGCGTTCGAGCGCGCGTGTTCGGCGATCTCGCGGGCAAACGCTTCTCTCACCGACGCCGACTTCGAATATTTCGATGAAATTGAATCGCGGAATGCCTGTGGCGTGATCGAATATGTCGACGCGCTGGTCTGGCACAAGGACCTCCTGGCTCGCCGCGGCCATGACTATGATCCCAACGTTCGGGCCCGCGTCGAGAAGGGCGCGCAGGTCACCGCTGCCGAGTATGCTGGCGTGCTGGAGCGGCGCAAGGAACTGATCGGGATATTCGATCGCGCGACCCGCCCGTTCGATGCACTCATTCTGCCGACCGTTTCGATCATTGCGCCCACGATCGAGCATTGCGAACGCGACGAGAGCAACGTCCGGTCGAAATTGCTCCGCAACCCCTCGCTCTTCAATTTCCTCGACCGGCCGGCCATCACCATTCCGATTCATCAACCCGGCGATGCCCCGGTCGGACTGATGGTGGTCGGGGAGCGCCACCAGGATTGGCATCTGCTCGGCATCGCGCAGGCGCTGGAAGCGCTCTTCTACCGCCAGCATCATGGCTACACGCTGGTTTGAACGAGCGCCCCGGCTTCACGACAACAGAGAATTCGCCAATGCCCTATTTGCAGATCGACGTATCCGAGCCGTATTCGCTCGCGCAGAAACAACGGCTCGCCAAACGCCTCGGCGAAATCTACGCGGCGAAGATGCAGGCCAACGTCAAGAGAATATCGATCGCGATTCGCGAGCTCGGCGCGGGAGGCGTTTGGCGATGTGGTGAGGGCGAGCCGTATCAGGCCGCCTTGCTGATGTGCGACATTCGCCGCGGGCGGCCCGCCGAACAACGCGCGGATCTGGCAAAGGCTCTCGTAGAGGCCTGCGTCGAAATCCTTGGCCTGCGTCTTGACCAGCTCAATGTCGAGTTCACGCAGCATTCGGGCGATGAAATGTATCACCCGATGCTGGGCGGACTCAGTGCTGATTGGCAGCCGGGAGAAGCCTAGCGGACAAGGCGTAACGGCGTGAGCAGCGTTGCCGCGATAGCGCTCAGCCCGCGACCCCTATCAATCTATCCTGCGTGAGAGGCATCATGACCAACTACCGAAAGATCAGTATTGACGGCCTGAACATCTTCTACCGGGAAGCCGGGTGTCGTGACCGGCCAACGTTGCTGCTGCTTCATGGCTTTCCAGCTTCTTCCTTCATGTTCCGAGACTTGATGGAAC
>JACDAG010000176.1 GCA_013695565.1 Bradyrhizobium sp. | reverse complement strand
CGCGGCTGCCGGAATTGCTGGGAATCACCCGCGGCCTGTCGATCGTCGACGGTTTTCGGGCCGCGATCGCCGGACTGCGCGCGGAAGCCGGACTGGCGCACGAAGCCACCATCGTCGGCGCGTTTCCGGTGATCGCCGGTGCGCTGGTGCAGCGCGCCAAAGGCAACGATCCCGTGGCGCCCGATCCGACCGCCAGCCACGCCGCCGATACGCTGTCGATGATGCTGGGGCGCAAGCCGGACGCGCGCGAAGCGGCGGCGCTCGATGCTTACTTCGTCACCGTGTGCGACCACGGCATGAACGCCTCGACCTTCACGACGCGCGTCATTGCCTCGACCCATGCCGACCTGTTCGCGGCGGTAACGGGCGGCTATTGCGCACTGACCGGACCGCTGCATGGCGGCGCGCCGGAGCCGGTACTGGAAATGCTCGACGCCATCGGTTCACGCGAACGCATCAAGCCGTGGGTCGACAGCGCGCTTAAGCGCGGCGAGCGGCTGATGGGGTTTGGCCACCGCGTCTATCGGGTGCGCGATCCCCGTGCCGATGTGCTCAAGGGCGCGATCGAGCGGCTTGCCGGCGGCGGCATGGATCTGCCGTTCGCGGGGGAGGTCGAGGCCTATATCCGCGACGCGTTGAAGCGGAAGAATCCGGACCGGCCGCTCGATACCAATGTGGAGTTCTTCACCGCGATCCTGCTCGACGCGCTGAAAATCCCGAGGCAGGCCTTTACGCCGATCTTCGCCGTCGCCCGCGCCGCCGGCTGGACCGCGCATGCCCGCGAGCAGCAGCGCGGCGGACGGCTGATTCGGCCGAGCTCGGCGTATATCGGGCCGATGCCGGGGTAACTCTATCTACGAGTCGTCCCGGCGAAGGCCGGGACCCATAACCACAGGCGATTGTTGTTGGAAAAGGAAGATAACGACCAGCGCGCATAACAACGACCGCTAGTGGCTATGGGTCCCGGCCTTCGCCGGGACGACAAGTCACGCGCCGCGCACGACCGTCTTGAGATAATTATACGCCTTGATGATCTCGATCAGGCGATCCTCGGTCGAGCGGTCGCCGCCATTGGCGTCGGGATGGTGCTGCTTCACCAGCGCCTTGTATTTTGCCTTCACGACTTCCAGCGTTGCGTCGGGGCCGAGCCCCATCACCACCAGCGCCTTGCGCTCGGCATTCATTACCTTGCGGGTCTCGGGCTTGGCCTCGCCGGCCGCACCGCCCGGACCGGGCCGCCAGCGGCCGCGGCCGTTGAGCTCCGAGAACATGCTGAACGGATCGGAGGCGGCGTCGAGTTCGGCCTCGGCGCCGGCCTTGCCCTTCTTGCCGCCATTGGCGCCCATCTTCCAGGTCGGGCGGTGGCCGGTCAGCGCATCCTTCTGGTAACGCGCGACGGAGTCGGCGCTCATGCCCTGGAAGAAATTGTAGCCCTGATTGTATTCGCGGACGTGGTTGAGACAGAAGTGCCAGTACTCTTTCGAGTTCTCGCGGCCCTTGGGGGCGCGGTGCGGACCCTTGTTCTTGCACTCCGGCCATTCGCACATGGCGGATTCTTCGCGCGCCGCGGCCTGCTGCTTCGCACTCAGCTTGTTGGGCTTGATGCGAATGGAGTCGAAGAATTTGGATGAATCAATTGGCATGGCTGACTTTGACTACGCAATGCCTGCGGCTTCAAGTCTTGACATTGCGAAACCCTCTCCTCCGATGTGCCATTGACGGAAAGCAATCACGGACGTAATGCCGCCGCCATGAGCACCAAAGACGATATCATAAAGAAGTTGCGTGAAGCTTTCGTGCCCGAAAGCCTCGATGTTGTCGACGAATCACATCTGCATGAGGGCCATGCCGGCCACAGGCCGGGCGGCGAGACGCATTTCAGGGTATATATTGTATCGCCGGCCTTCGAAGGGAAGAGCCGGATCGAACGCCACCGCATGGTCAATTCGACGCTGGACACGGAACTCAAGGGCTCCGTCCACGCGCTGGCGATCAAGGCGCAGGCACCTGGGGAAAATACGGGCGGCTGATTGCGCACCCTTGCCCTAGGGATGAGCAGGCAATGACGTCGCTCTGCCAAACACCGGCCAGGACGGTGGCGGCGATCTCATCTTTGTGAGACAATCCGTCGCGCGATGGCTCGGTTCCCAAGGAAACGCGGGGGTCGGGCTGAGCGCGATGCCGTCGCCACGTGGTGGGGTCGTCCGATGCGGAATTGGGCACGTCAGGGGTTGGCGACGGCCGTTCTGGCGTCGATCGCGATTGGTCCGGCGAAGGCGCTCGACATGCCCGGCCCCTCTGCCCAGGAGGTGCTGGTAAAGAGCATCCTGGTGACGCTCAACGACGCGGTAGCGTCCGACAACTTCACCATCCTGCACGCCAAGATCTCAAAGCCGTTTCGCGAGCAATTTCCGCCGGAGAAACTGCGCACCGTGTTCAAGGACCTGGTCGAGAAGCACGCGGTGTTCGACGCCGTGGTCGCACAAAAGATGATTCCGGACGAGGACGCCAAAATCGACGAGCAAGGCGTGCTGAAATTGAAGGGCCGTTTCCAGACCACGCCCAAGCAGGTCAAGTACCAGCTTGGATTCATCGAATCCGAAGGCGCCTGGAAGCTCAGCGGCGTTGCGATCGATATTGAATAGAAAACTTTGCAAACGATGCGCGCCCTTCGCGGCCGGCGACATTAAATGGTGTGAAACCCGAACTTCCTCTCCCTTGGCCGACCGGGAATGTTATTCGGATGCTTGCGACCAAAGCGGTGGCAGTATCTGGAAAGGCAAGCGATGGACGGGCCTTCATGGATTGAGCTGGTCGAGCGAAACGTTGCGAGATTTGGCGATCTCGTCGCCGGCATCGACCCGTCGCTTTCCGACGTCCCCGAATTCTTCGGCCACGACAGCGGCTGGATCGACCGCTTCGTCAATTTCACCATCGAAACCATCGAGGGGCGCATCGGCTTCGTCAAATTCCAGTCGGCTTATTTCGAAGCGTGCGGATTGACCGGCCTCACCGCGCTCGCGTCCGGGATGAGACAAGCAAGGGCCGCGGGCATCGGCGTCATTCTCGACGCCAAGCGCGGCGATATCGGGGCTACGGCCGCCGCCTATGCCCGCGCCTATCTGACCCCGGCATCCGCCGGTGGCAGCGGCGACTTCGAAGCCGATTGCCTGACCGTCAATCCGTTGATGGGCCCGGATACGCTCGAACCCTTCGTGGAATGCGCGAACCGCTTCGGCAAGGGGCTGTTCGTGCTCTGCCGGACATCCAATCCCGGCGCCGGCTGGCTGCAGGACAAGATGACGGGCAACCGGCTCGTTTCCGACCGCCTCGCCGATCTCATCGCCGCGATGGGCGCCAACGCCGGCAGCCC
>JACDAG010000167.1 GCA_013695565.1 Bradyrhizobium sp. | reverse complement strand
GCGCGGTCGCCAACGCGCCGCGGGTGCTGCTGGCGGACGAGCCGACCGGCAACCTCGATCCGCACACCGCCGATCACGTCTTCAACGCGCTGATGCAGCTTGTGAAGGCAACGCGGGTCGCGATGCTGATCGCAACCCACAACATGGAACTGGCCGGCCGCATGGACCGGCGGGTGTCGCTGGTCGACGGCCAGGTCGTCGAGCTGGAATAGATCCTGATAAACGCGCGTGCGTTTGCGCGCCGGGACAGCGGCCGCGTTCGCGAAATAGGGATTGGCCTCGCATTGCGCGGCACGGCCTGCCGCGGAAACATTGCATTGTGCAATCGAGGCGAAGCGGCAGTCATCCGGCCGACAACGTGCATGCAGACGCCGTCAGCAAGCTAGAATCGCTCGATGTATTCGAATCTCCTGCGAATCTCCTGCGAATCTCCGAAAGCCCGGATCGCGCTTCTCCGGTTCCATTCGGGTTCCATGGAACATTGAAAGACGCAACCGCGCCTTCTCGTCGCCACAATCTCATACGTCGATACCGATGCCGCGTTCAAATGTGAATTTTTTGCGGCAAGCGTGCGCACAATGTTTCGAAAAGCGCCTGTAACACAACATTAACTTACATTTTTACGGGAGTCATTTCGCATCCACTGTTGCAGCAAAGTTACAGCAATTCAAACGAGGAATGGTATGACGACGCTACGGCCTTGGGGGCTGTACCAACCAGAACGGGAATTAAAAAGATGAAGAAGGTTTTGCTCGTAACGGCCAGTCTGATCGCGCTCGGCGCGGCTGCGCCGGCATTGGCTGCGGATCTTGCTGCGCGTCCTTACACCAAGGCGCCGCCGATGATCGCCGCTTTGTATGACTGGAGCGGTTTCTACATCGGCGCCAACGGTGGTTGGGGTTCGAGCCGCAATTGCTGGGACTTCCTGCCGGTGGCCGGCGGTGTTGCTCCTGAAGGTTGCCATGACTCAAGCGGCGGCACGATCGGTGTTCAGGTTGGTTATCGCTGGCAGGCCGGCACCTGGGTGTTCGGCCTTGAAGCGCAGGGCAACTGGGCCGACTTCAAGGGCTCGAACACGAGCCTGGCGTTCCCGGGCCTCGTCAACACCTCTAAGATCGACGCGTTCGGCCTGTTCACCGGCCAGGTCGGCTATGCCGCCAACAACGTCCTGTTCTACGTCAAGGGCGGTGCTGCGGTGACCGCGGACACGTACCGTATCAACACCGTTGGAGGCGCGCTCGCCGCCACCAGCAATGACGACACCCGCTGGGGTGGCGTGGTCGGCGTCGGCCTCGAATACGGCTTCGCCCCGAACTGGTCGGTCGGCATCGAATACGATCACATGTTCATGCAGGACCGCACCTACACCTTCACCAATCCGGCTGGCGGCTTCGCGGGCCGCGATCGCATCCGTCAGGACGTCGATCTCGTCACCGCTCGCCTGAACTACAAGTTCGGCGGCCCGGGCGTCGCGAGGTATTGATCAAAGAACTGATCTCGCGACGCGCTCGCGAGACCATCGAAGCCCCGGGCATTGCCCGGGGCTTTTTTTTTGAGGCGTAGTTCGATATCGCGGAAGTTTTTGTTAACGCGAGCGCGACGGTCCACTTATTGCGGCTTTAACTACGGAAATGGCTCGGACTTGAAACGGATCGCGGCCGGCGCATACTCGCGAAATGGCAAGCAGCATCTGGACGACCGAAGAATTCACCTGCCCCGGTTGCGGCATGGATTACGCCGCGACGAGGGAACAGCATCCCCACAAGCATTCGGGCAATTTCGAATGCCGGGTTTGCCAGACCGAAGTCCACGCCTGGTCCGGCGCCCATGACTATTTCGGCTGGAAAGTCATCAAGCGGACGTCGCCGGTCTTTGGACGAAAGTCGGCTTAGCCGCGCGGGCTGGAAGTGGACCGCTCCCCGGGGCATAACCGGGGCATGAAACTGAGATTCTCCATCGTCGTTTCGGCCACCCTGCTCGCCGCATCCATCCTGCTGCTCTTCAACGGCCGCCTTGATGCGCGGGGCCCCCATCATCCCCTGACGGAATGCGGCTTCTGGGGGCCGATGGAGGCGGGGATATCCTGCCAGTGACGGGCCCAAACCCTCTCGCGATCGCGACCTTCGGTGGGTGCGGCGGAAATCGGCCGGCCTGGAATTAACCACAGGGGCTATTCTTCAAACTGGCCCATTACGCAGGCTTGACTCCCAGAACAAAAAAGGAACAATGTTCCTCATATGTTCTCGTATCAGGGAGTCCTGCGATGTTGAGGATGTTTGTGGAAGAAGCCGCTGCTCTGGCGTCGATTACGCTATTTGTCGGGATGATTGCGGTCTGGGCGCAGCTGATTCCCCAGCTCTGAGGCCGGGATCGGGGTCTGGCCTGCCTCCCAAAACGGGCTGCGACAGCCCCTGGGGAAAAGCCGGATGGCGGACGCAAGGCGCGCGTTCCGCGTGGACTCTGTTGGCCCGACGCATCACCATTGGAAACGGCGAGTCGGTGCCCGGGGAGTTCCCTGACGGCCTGACGATCGCTCCATCCACGATGCAAGAGCCCTCACAGCGACATGTCCAACGCCGGATTCGTTCATCTCCACGTTCATTCGGCCTATTCGCTGCTGAAGGGTTCGATCAAAATTGCAAAACTCGGCGAACTGGCCAAGGCCGATCGCCAGCCGGCGCTGGCGCTCACCGACACCGACAACATGTTCGGGGCGCTGGAATTCTCCGACAAGATGGCCGGCTACGGCATCCAGCCGATCGTGGGGTTGGAACTCGCGATCGATTTCGGGGACCAGGATCCCAACGCGCGCAATGCGCTGGCGGCGGCGCCGTCGCGAATCGTGCTGCTGGCGGCGCGCGAGCGCGGTTACCGCAGCCTGATGCACTTGAACTCGCGGGCGTTCCAGGAGACGCCGATTCACCAATCCCCGCACATCAAGCTCGAATGGCTTGACGGCTATTCGGAAGACCTGATCGCGCTGACCGGCGGCCCCGAAGGGCCGATCTCGCTGGCGCTGCATGGCGATCATGCTGCGCTCGCCGCGGCGCGCTGCGACCGCCTGGCTGGCCTGTTCGGCGACCGTCTCTATGTCGAATTGCAGCGCCACGGCATCGACAAGGAGCGCCGCGTCGAATCCCGCCTGATCGATCTGGCCTATGCCAAGGGCCTGCCGCTGGTTGCGACCAACGAGCCTTATTTCGCCAGCACCGACGATTACGAGGCGCATGACGCGCTGCTCTGCATCGCCGGCGGCCGCCTGATCGCCGAGACCGACCGCGAGCAGCTGACGCCCGACCACCGCTTCAAGACCCGCGCCGAGATGGCGGTCTTGTTTGCCGACATTCCGGAGGCCCTGGCCTCCACCGTCGAGATTGCCGAGCGCTGTTCGTTCCGGCCGATGACGCGCAAGCCGATCCTGCCGCGTTTCACCGTTGGCGCCGGCAGCGCCGATGCGCTCGGTGAGGAAGCGGCGGAGTTGCGCCGGCAGGCCGAGGAAGGCCTGACCAACCGGCTCAAGGTGCACGGCCTTTCGCAGGGCACCAGCGAAGAGGACTACCGCGCGCGGCTGGCGTTCGAAATCGACGTCATCACCCGGATGCAGTATCCGGGCTATTTTCTGATCGTCGCCGACTTCATCAAATGGGCGAAGGCGCAGGGAATTCCCGTCGGCCCGGGCCGCGGCTCGGGTGCGGGCTCGCTGGTCGCCTATGCGCTGACGATCACCGACCTCGATCCGATCCAGTTCGGCCTGCTGTTCGAGCGCTTCCTCAATCCCGAGCGCGTCTCGATGCCGGACTTCGACATCGACTTCTGCCAGGACCGCCGCGGCGAGGTGATCGACTACGTGCAGCAGCGCTACGGCCGCGATCAGGTGGCGCAGATCATCACCTTCGGAACGCTGCAGGCGAGGGGCGTGCTGCGCGACGTCGGCCGCGTGCTGCAGATGCCCTACGGGCAGGTCGATAAACTTACAAAATTGGTGCCGCAGAATCCGGCCGCCCCGGTGACGCTGGCCGCGGCGATTGAGAGCGAACCGAAACTGCAGGCGTTCCGCGACGAGGACGCGGTGGTCGCGCGCGCCTTCGACATCGCCCAGCGCCTCGAGGGCCTGACCCGGCACGCCTCGACCCATGCCGCCGGCATCGTGATCGGCGATCGTCCCTTGAGCGAACTGGTGCCGCTCTATCGCGATCCCAAATCCGACATGCCGGTGACCCAGTTCAACATGAAATGGGTGGAGCCGGCGGGCCTGGTCAAATTCGACTTCCTCGGCCTGAAGACGCTGACGGTGCTCGATGTCGCGGTCAAACTGCTCAAGCAGCGCAATATCGATGTCGATCTGGCGACGCTGAAGATCGATGACGCCCCGAGCTATCAGATGCTGGCCAGGGGCGATGTGGTCGGCGTGTTCCAGGTGGAAAGCCAGGGCATGCGGCGCGCGCTGGTCGACATGCGCCCCGACCGTTTCGAGGACATCATCGCGCTGGTCGCGCTCTATCGCCCGGGCCCGATGGCGAACATCCCGACCTATTGCGCGCGCAAGCACGGCGACGAGGAGCCGGAATATCTGCATCCGCTGCTTGAGCCGATCCTGAAAGAGACCTTCGGCGTCATCATCTACCAGGAACAGGTGATGCAGATCGCCCAGGTGATGGCCGGCTATTCGCTCGGCGACGCCGACCTGTTGCGCCGCGCCATGGGCAAGAAGATCAAGTCCGAGATGGACGCCCAGCGCGCCGGCTTCGTCGCCGGCTGCACGCGGGTCAACGC
>JACDAG010000118.1 GCA_013695565.1 Bradyrhizobium sp. | reverse complement strand
CCTTAAATTGGCGGTTGCCGCGCTGTGCTTTGGCACTGCGGTGCTGCTGTTCGTCGTTGCCGATCTGGAAAGAGCGATACTGCTGTCATCGATCCTGGCGGCAGGAATTTTCGGGGCGTCGCGAGTCAAATACGATCACAGCGGGCTCAAACTGATTGCAACGGATTTCCCGCTGGCCTTTGCGGGAACCGTTCCGTTTTTGTTGGCGCAGTATCCGGCAGCATTGGCGGCTGTTCTCGCTGGAATCATCACGCTCATGCTGGCCGCGGTTGCGACCATAGCCTACGTGCGCGGGCCGCCGGTTTCCCTGGAACTGCAGTTCCTCTTCTTCGGCATGGCCTGTGTCGGCCTCGTGGCCGCCTACAAAGCGAGCGGCGGGCCAGTTACGTTCCAGCGCAATGCGGCGCGTCGCAGCGGTTTTCTCTCGAGCTTCGTGGCCTCCCTTCTCAACCCGCTTTCCTGGCGGCGGTTCGGCGGGTTGACGCTCAGCGACATTGCCAGGGATCCGTTGCCGCTGATGGCAGCCGTGCCGGCGCGCAACCCCGACTATCCCGACATTATCGTTATCCAGCACGAGTCGATCTTCGATCCGCGTATTTTTGGTCTCCCGGTCGAGCCGATCGTCGAATCGTTCCTGTCACCGCCAGACGGCCTCCATGGCAGCCTCAACGTCGATATTTTCGGCGGCGGATCGTGGCAATCGGAATTCAGCCTGCTGACCGGCCTTTCGAGCGCGAGCTTCGGTTCAAACGCCTATTTTCTCTTCAAGCGCGGCGCCGGCCGTTTCCATAGCAGCCTTCCAAAGACGCTGGCTGCACTTGGATACAAAACCATGCTCACGTCGAGCTGCCGCCGCAGCTTTCTCAGCTACGACAGGTTCTACCATTCCATCGGCATCAACGAGCGTCTCTTCACGGATGATTTTGATCCGCCCTTCGACGTCAACCGGTTCGAAGCCACGAATTCCGACGCGTTGTTTCTCGACGCTGCACTCGATGCGCACATGAAAGCCATTGCCGAGGATGCCTCGCCTCGCTTCCTGTAGGTGCTGACCAACTTCAACCACGGCCCGCATAACCGAAGTCTGGTTACCCCCGGACACTTTGAAGTCGAGCGCGCGTTTGCTGCCGCGAGCCTTCCCGATGCAAATTATGCCGAGTACTACGCGCGGCTTGTCGAGACCGCCGCGACCTGGAAAAAACTCAAGTCCGAACTTTCTTCCCGTTTTCCCAACCGTCCCACACTCATCATGCATTATGGCGATCATCAGCCGGTCATGACCCGGCGGATCGAGAGAAAGCTCAAGCTCGACCCGGACGCGAGGCGGCAGTTCCGTACGTTCTACGCCATGGAAACCCTGAACGACAGCTCGGATCGAATTCCCCGTGGACGTGGCCCAGACCTGGATATCGCCTTTTTGGGGACGGTGGTCTTGCAGCATGCCGGCCTGCCGCTTGATGAGATCGATGCTACGCGCGCGAGCCTGCTTGATCATTGCGGCGGCGCCTACTTCGCTTCACCCTCGGAACGGAAACGCCGGTTCCACCGCACTCTTGTCGATTTGGGCCTGATCGACGTGGCACCAGCCCGCCCTGTGTGAGACGGGTCACGGCGCTCGAACATCTCAAGCACTACCATGTCGCTGGCGATCGTATGAGCCGATTTCACTCAACGCGAGAAGATCATGAGTGAACTTGGCATGGACGGTTGTACTTCGTGGATCAAACATAAAGTAGCTCTTCCGCCACACTGCAGGATCGTTCCTTGACCAACGAATTTAGAACGCTTGAGGCGCATTCGGCCGAGTACTTTGGTGATACACGCGATTACTGGTGGAATCAGGATTTCATCGAGTTGATCGGGCGCCGCTTTGCCTTCGAAAAGGTACATGACGTTCTGGACGTCGGCTGTGGCGTCGGCCACTGGGCTCAAGTTCTTGCATCTGCGCTCCCGGCCGAAGCCCAGGTGATCGGTGTCGATCGCGATCAGACGTGGGTCAACGAGGCGACCGAACGAGCCGCATCTCGGGGAGTGTCCCATCGCTTTCGCTACCAGTTGTCTGATGCACAGGCGCTGCCGTTCCCCGATGCACGCTTTGACCTTGTCACTTGCCAGACGCTGCTCATTCACGTCGCTGATCCAGGTGTAGCAATCGCGGAGATGGTGCGGGTGGCTCGCCCCGGTGGACTCGTGCTTGCGGCCGAGCCGAACAATGTCGCGAGCAGCCTGATAATGAATTCCATGGGTTTCAATGACCCGGTAGAGAAGATCCTGGCCGGTGTCCGCCTTCAATTGCTATGCGAGCGGGGCAAGGCTTCGCTGGGCGAAGGCAATAATTCCGTTGGCGATGTTGTTCCGGGCCTCTTCGTGGCTTCCGGACTGACCGATGTCACCGTCTATCTAAACGACAAGACAAACGCATTTCTTCCGCCTTACAGCGCCTCCGAGCAGCGTGCCATGTTGGAGGAATTTCAGGATTTCGAATCTCGCGATTTCTGGATATGGAATCGCGCCGATACCCTTCGCTATTTCCTTGCTGGCGGAGGCCTCGAAGCTGAGTTCGACGCGCTTTGGACATCGGTAAGGGACGGCATCGACAGGTTCGTTAAGGCAGTTGCCGATCGGACATACTCCCACTCAGGTGCCAGCCTCAATTATCTGGTGGCGGGCAGAAAAGCGCGCGAGTCTGGGATTTGATCCCAAAAGCAGCGCCATTGCTGAAATTCCCCGGCGACCGCCATTGCCACTCGGTTGACCCCGCCAATCGCTTAATGTCCGCATCATACCGGATGCGGCCGCTCCGGAAGAATTCGGATTTGACCGGGACCGCGAACCACCGCCAATGATATGGTTCCAGCGTTTGGCTCGACGCTCGTTGAGCGAGTTCGTTGTTGGCCAACAGTCAACAGGTTGGAGGTAACGTGACAGATCGGACAGTGGGTATCATTGGCCTCGGCATCATGGGCGGCGCCATCGCCCGCAACCTCGTCGAGCGCGGCTGGGCCGTCGTTGGCTTCGACACCGATCCGGCGCGCAACAGCGAGCTTGCGCTTGCCGGCGTGACCATCGTCGATAACGTCAGCGCAGTCACGTCCCGCACAACGCTGATCATGACGAGCCTGCCCAGCGCCGATGCGGCCCAAGCCGTCGCGACGGAAATTGCCGCGTCTGGCCAGGCTCCGCGTATCGTCATCGAGCTCAGCACGTTCACGATTGCCGACAAGGCGCGCTTCAAGGCCATTCTCGCACCTGCAGGTCATATTGCGCTCGACTGCCCGCTCAGCGGAACCGGCGCCCAGGCCGTGGTTCGGGACCTCGTCGTCTACGCGAGCGGCGACAAGGCCGCCATCGCGCAGTGCGCCGGCTTGTTTGCCGACTTTGCCAAGCAAAGCGCCGATCTCGGCGACTACGGCAATGGCAGCCGCATGAAGTTTGTCGCCAATCATCTGGTCGCCATTCACAATGTCGCCTCGGCGGAAGCAATGCTGCTCGCCGAACGGGCCGGCCTCGATTTGAATCAGGTGATCGAGATGATCGCTCCCGGCGCGGGTGGTTCGCGGATGTTTCAGATGCGGGCCCCGATGATGGCACGCCGCGATTATGAACCGGCGACGATGCGGATCTCGACCTGGAAGAAAGACATGGCCATCATCGCCGAGTTCGCCAGCGAGGTCGGCTGCGAAACGCCACTCTTCACGATGACGCAACCGGTTTACACCAAGGCCATGGCGATGGGATTGGGCAATCAGGATACCGCCGCCGTGTTCGAGGTGTTGAAGTCAAGCGGCACCTGACGGGTCGCCGCACGAAGTCGGCCTGCTGCCAGAGCCGGACATCACTCATACCGCCCTGGCGCCTGTTCGCGAGCTGGGCTCCGAAGCCATCGCCGGTCGAATTCCCCTCTGTGATCGACGCTACAGAACATGATCGCGGCGCCGGCGCATCTCACGCCCAAGGGGTTGCGAAGGGCGAGCCCGTCAACCAACTGCGGCCGGTTGTCCAAAGTGATGCAAAAGTTGCCCGAGCGCCAAGTCGAGAGATGTCTCGTCCGCGTTCGGGCACCACGGCGTGATGTCCGCTTTACTCCCCAAATATCCCGTCACCGGGAACGTCTGTGATGTATGAAAAACCCGAAGGTTCCTGTCGAACCCGCCTTCGTCTTTTGCGTTGTTCCCGACGGGAGGTGTGCCATGCTAAAGGACAAATCCAGCCAGGGCATCGTGCTCGATGAAAAATCCCAGGAGCAGCCGAAGGATAAGCAGCGGGCCCAGACGGTCCACAAAACCGAACCGGGTCATAAGCCGCATCAGCCGGTAGAAAAAGACGATGAGCTTCAGCCGTTGAGAGAGAAGAGCGGGTTCTAGGATTGTCGCGATTTTGACGTTACCATATTTGGGCCATGCTGGGTCTGATTGCGCAGTAGCGACAGCACGGCATCGATAGAAAACCGCGGACGGCGCGTACGTTGAGCGAGGACACGCAATGGCCAGGAAAACTGCCAAGAACACGATTTGCCTGTGGTACGACAAGGACGCGGAAGCCGCTGCCCGCTTCTATGCCGAAACCTTTCCCGACAGCGCCGTAAGCGCCGTCCACACCGCACCCGGCGACTTCCCATCCGGCAAGAAGGGCGACGTGCTGACGGTGGAATTCACCGTCGCCGGCGTTCCCTGTCTCGGCCTCAACGGCGGTCCCGCGTTCAGGCATAACGAAGCTTTCTCGTTTCAGATCGCCACCGATGATCAGCAGGAGACCGACCGCTACTGGAACGCCATTGTCGGCAATGGCGGCCAGGAGAGTGCGTGCGGCTGGTGCAAGGACAGATGGGGCGTCTCCTGGCAGATCACGCCGCGCGTGCTGACGGAGGCGCTGGCGGTTGGCGGCGCTGAAGCCAAGCGCGCATTCGATGCCATGATGGGCATGAAGAAAATCGACGTCGCCACGATCGAGGCGGCGCGACGCGGTTGATAGATACTTTAATCAGCCGCAATTCCAGACCGGGCCGATCGGCGTCCGCGTCCAGCATGGGCCAAAGCTGCCGCCATTGTAGCGGCCACCGTAAAAGCCGGGCCGGCCGAAATAACGCCGGTCGCCGTTGAAGCGGTAGTAACTTGGGGTTGGATCGATATACCAGGGACGCTGGGTTCGGCGCGACATGCGCAAGGCCGCAGCTTCCCGGGTGGAAGCGGGGCGGCTGTTATTCGGCGGCTGTTGATAGCCCGGCAGGAAGCCGTAGCCGTGCCAGCGTGGCGCCGGCCGCTTGTGGGCCGGCGCAGCCGGCGCGACAACCGGCAGCAGCGACAGGACGACAGCAATCAATGGAAACATGAGGCGCGACATCAGCGGACCATAGACGGCCGGCTGTTGGGAGGCGATTCAAATCTAAGTGCACAGTCCAGCGCACAGCGGTTCGCTTGCGAAACGGCCGCTTTGCACCAGCAACGGCTAAGCGGTGCCCTTCGGCTAAAGAGCGGGACTGTGCGCGAGCGTGCGGTGGCGTTTTCGTCCGACCAGCACGGTGATGATAAGCACATTGAGCAGGTTCGCGCCGATGCCGACGGCGAATGCCGGCGCATAATATCCGAGATGGTCGTAGAGCAGGCCGGCGAGCCAGCTCCCGGCGGCCATGCCGCTGCCGCTGAACAGCAACAATGTCGGGATTCTCCAGGAGGCTTCAGAAGCCGGAAACAGGTCGCGCACCGCCAGGACATAAGCCGGGATGATGCCGGAAAAGCCGAGCCCGAAAGCGGCAGCCACCATGAAAAGGCCGACTTCATTCTGTGTCAGCAGAAAGGCCGTCATCGATGCGGCCTGCCAGGTTGACCCGATCAGGATGGTGGCGAGCCCGCCGATACGATCGGAGATCACGCCCCAGATTTGCCGGCTCAGGAATGCGGTGCCGAGCAACATCGACAGCATCAGCGCGCCCATCGATCGACTGATACCGAGATCGCTGCAAAAGGCGACCAGATGGCCCTGCGGCATCGCCATCGGAATGCAACACAGGACGCCGGCGCCGCACATCAACGCGAACACGGCATTGGGCGGCCAGCCGAGCACGCGCGCTTTGCCTGGACCGGCGCCGGATACGGCCGCCGGAAGAATCACTTCGGGTGCTGCCCGGAAATAAATGGCGGCAAGCGGCACGACGACGATGATTTCGGCGAGGGCATACCACAGCATCGCCTGCCGCCAGCCGTAATTGGCGATCACCTGCTCGAAGATCGGCGGCCAGAACGCCCCGGCAATATAGGTGCCGCTCGAAATCAGCGCCAGCGCCGAGCCGCGCCGGCGGTCGAACCAGCGGCTGACGTAAATGTACAAGGGAGCATTGATGCCGCCCAATCCGATCAGGCCGATAAACAGCCCGTGACCGATCCACAGCGGCCATGGTGGTCCAAAGGTCGAGATCGAGAGGCCAAGGCCGATCATCAGCGAACTGAAGATCACCGTCGAGCGCGTACCGACCCGCTCGGCAATTCGCGACATCAGGATGCCGCCGATACCGGAGCCGAGCCATGCCAGCGCGCCCGCAAGTGCCGGAACGGAACGCAGCCCGCCGACTTCGCTGGCGATGTCCTTGAGCGCGACCGCAGTGATCCAGGCCGCGCCGAATGCCATCCCAAGGACGGCCAGCGCTACCGAGGCGACGACCCAGGAGGTTTTGGTCTCAACGGAATCGGATGGCAGCATCGGGCGAGGAAATCCGGTTGGCTAGAGCCTTTTCCGTTTCGATTGAATCGAAACGGGGCTCTAGATTCCTTGTTTTGACGCGTTTTCTTAGCGCGAACCGGATCCACTTCGCTGGAAAACGCTATAGCCCTTTTACAGGCCGCGCAAGATTTCACCACCTGTGTCGACGTGGGGTCTGCTCTACATGCTGCATTGCAGTTATGATGCGCAAGCGTCGTCGAAAGGAGCCGCGCGCTCGCGACGCGAATTAATTTGGAATCCAGTGGCGACCTATTCAGCCTTGATGCCCGCGACCTTGATCACCTTCGCCCACTTTTCGGTGGCCTCCGAGATGATCGTCCCGAATTCCGCAGGCGTGCCGCCGGCCACCGTGCCGCCGAGCTCGACAATCCGGGCTTTGATTTTGCTGTCGGCGAGGGCGGCATTGAGCTCCTTGTTCAGCATGTCGATGATGTCGGCCGGGGTGCCCTTGGGCACACCGATGCCCGCAAAACCGCTGGCTTCATAACCAGGCACGAAGTCTGCCACCGTCGAAACGTCCGGTAATACGTCCAGACGGGTCGTGGTCGTTACCGCCAGCGCGCGCAGCTTGCCGGCCTTGATGTGTTCGATCGATTCCGATACCGGAGCAAAAATCACATGCAGGTGGCCGCCGACCAGATCGGTGGTCGCAGGTGCGCCGCCGCGATACGGGACATGGACCAGATTTACCCCGGCCATCATCTTGAAGAGTTCGCACGCAATGTTTTGCGGGGTGCCGGGCCCCGCCGACCCGTAGTTGATCTTGCCCGGGTTGGCCTTGGCGTAGGCGATGAACTCGGGGCTCGTCTTGGCGGGGACCGCCGGATGCACCACGACGACGTAGGCCAGCCGCGCGGCGCAGATCACCGGCGCGATGTCCCGGATGAAGTCGAAATTGAGATTGGTGTAGAGCGCGGCATTGATCGCATGCGGAGTCACAATTTGCAGCAGTGTGTAGCCATCCGCGGGCGCTTTGGCGACCGCCTCGGTTCCGATGTTGCCGCTGGCGCCGGCGCGGTTCTCAATGATGAACTGCTGGCCGAGGCGATCCGAGAGCCATTGACCCATCAGGCGCGCCTGGATGTCGGTAGCCCCGCCGGCGGGAAAGCCGACGATGATGCGCACCGGCCGTGACGGATAGGCTTGCGCCCGCGCAATGCGGGACACGGCCGGCAACGCAGCAGCACCCACGGCCAGATACAAGAATGTGCGGCGGGGAAATTTCATGATGCTCCCTCCACAGTGCGCTACGTCGCGGATTTGCAATCCATCTGGACGCCCTGCGGGAACAGACTACAC
>JACDAG010000113.1 GCA_013695565.1 Bradyrhizobium sp. | reverse complement strand
AGGTGCGCTTCTACGAAGCGGTGACGCGGCTGCGCGACGACAAGGACCAGATTATCACCGCCGACGATTTCATCGCCACCGCCGAAAGCGGCGGGCTGATCGGGCGCATCGACCACATGGTGATGTTGCGCTGTGTGCAGGTGCTGCGCCGCCTGATGGTGCGCAACAAGGATGTCGGCGTGTTCTGCAACGTGTCGGCGGCGACGCTGGGCAACCCGATCAATTTCGCACAATGCCTCGACTTCCTCGAGGCCAACCGCGCGCTGGCGCCTTCCTTCGTGCTCGAATTCAAGCAGGCCACGTTCCGCAACCTCGGTCCGACCGAGACCGAGCATCTCGCCGCACTTTCGCAGCGCGGGTACCGTTTTTCGATCGACCATGTCAGCGATCTCCGGATCGAGCCTCGGGAACTCGCCGACCGCGGCGTCCGATTCATCAAGGTGCCGGCGGCGCTGCTGCTCGATCCCAAACAGAGCTCGACCTCGGACATCCACCCGTCCGACCTGTCGGATCTGCTCGGCCGCTTCGGCATCGACTTGATTGCCGAAAAGATCGAAGGCGAGCGCGCGGTGGTCGATCTCTTGGATTTCGACGTGCGGTTTGGCCAGGGCTTCCTGTTTGCGCCGCCCCGGCCGTTGCGGCCCGAGGGAGCATCTGCTACCGGCGGGGCGACTTCGAACAGCCCCAATGGTTCCAATGCTCCAAGTACCCCTGCAAGCCCCCCTGCTCCCGTCGCCAGCCCGGCCGTCGAACCTGCGACGCGGGCGACCGGCAATGCCGCGCTGGCGCGCCGGGCCGCCGGTCCGGGTTAGCCGGCGCCCGATGCCATGACCACACTCCGGTTCGCCGAAAGACTGAGCGACGTCGTCAATGGCGCGGAAGTCATCCTCTCCGATATCTGGGGCGTGGTGCATAACGGGCTCGAGGCATTTCCCGTCGCCTGCGAGGCGCTGCATACGTTTCGCCAGCGCGGCGGCACCGTTATCCTGATCACCAATGCACCGCGGCCGGCCGATTCCGTGCAGCGGCAATTGCGCAAGCTCGGCGTCGCCGACGAGACCTATGACGCCATCGTCTCTTCCGGCGACCTCACCCGGCTCTTTGTTGCCGATCATCCGGGGAAGAAGATGTTCTGGCTCGGTCCGGAGCGCGACAATTCGATCTATCGCGGGCTCGATCCCGTGATCTCTCCGCTGGAAGAAGCCGACTACATCGTCTGCACCGGACTGTTCGACGACGAAACCGAATCGGCCGAAGACTACCGCGCGATGATGCTGCAGGCGCGCGAGCGCAAGCTGCCGCTGATCTGCGCCAATCCCGACATCGTCGTCGAACGCGGCGACCGCCTGATCTATTGCGCGGGAGCGATCGCCGAGCTCTATCGCGAACTCGGCGGCGAGGTGATCTTCTACGGCAAGCCGCACCGGCCGATCTATGAACGCGCCATGGCGCTCGCCGCCCAGCATCGTGGCCATGCGGCACCGCTCGACCGGGTGCTGGCGATCGGCGACTCCGTGCGGACGGATCTCGCCGGCGCCCACGGCTTCGGCATCGATTTATTGTTCGTCACCCGCGGCATCCACTCCGAAGAGTTCGAGGGCATCGATCAGCTCGACCCGGCTTCGGTCAAGGAGCTGTTCGGCCATCCGCCGAAGGCGCTGATGCGCGAGCTGCGCTGGTAGCGCTCGCGAGCCCCAATGAAAATGCCCGGAAACAAGCCCCGGGCATGACGAAAATCTGGATGCCGGGTGGTTCCCGACTCAAAATCTGGAAAACAACCCCATGCAAAGTAAAAATAGGGCCGGTTTACAGTACCTTACGCCGTCGCCATATCCGGGAAGACCGCCTCGATCTTGGTCTTCAGCGTCGCCGCGTTGAACGGCTTGACGATGTAATTGTTGACGCCGGCCTTCTTGGCCGCGATCACGTTCTCGGTCTTGGATTCCGCCGTGATCATGATGAAGGGCGTGGTGGCCAGGTTGGGATCGGCCCGGACTTCCTTGAGCAGGTCGTAACCGGTCATCGGCTCCATGTTCCAGTCGGAAATCACGAGCCCGTATTTCTTGCCGCGCATCTTGTTCAGAG
>JACDAG010000111.1 GCA_013695565.1 Bradyrhizobium sp. | reverse complement strand
GCGTTGACGAGGGCGTCAACGCTTAAAGTGGTGATGTCGGCAACGATGACTTCCAGCCGCGCTGTGCCGATCTGGCGCGCGCCCAGATTCAGGCCGAGGCCGCCGCGTTGACGGTGACGCCCTTGTCGGCGAGCAGCTGCTGCAATTCACCGGCCTGGAACATCTCACGGATGATGTCGCAGCCGCCAACGAACTCGCCCTTGACGTAGAGCTGCGGAATGGTCGGCCAGTTGGAGTAGGTCTTGATGCCGTCGCGCAGATCAGCGGATTCCAGAACGTTCAGGCCCTTGTAGCCGACGCCGACGTGGTCGAGGATCTGCACGACCTGACCCGAGAAACCGCACTGCGGAAACTGCGGCGTTCCCTTCATGAACAGCACGACGTCGTTCGACTTCACTTCATTGTCGATGAATTGCTCGATGCTCATATTCGCTTCCTTTTGGGGCACAGCCCCCTGCGGCTAGGCCTTCCGGGCCGGCTCGTCCGATTTAGCCCGATACTGACCATATATGTAGCCCAAACCGTTGTGCATCCAAAGTAAAATGGCGGGGAGCTGGCATGCGCGGGCCCGGCCCGGGCCCAAAAAGCCGGGGCCGCTCATAGTCTGACGGCATCAATATCATAGGGCGGGGAGGCTTTTATCCCGGACGGAAACCCCTATCTAGGACGGACCGTCCGTTAGGAACCCGTCTGCCAGAGAAACGTTCTCTCCCGAACCGGAGACACCAGTGACGAAATCAGTATCCGCCGCGGCCGCATTAGCCACCCCAACCCCGTCACTTTTTTCCGATTCCGGCCCCCTCGCCCAGCGACTGGTCGAAGCCTATCTCGCCGTCCGGAACGAGACCGAGCGCCGGGTTGCCCCCCTGTCCCCTGAGGACCAGTTGATCCAGTCGATGCCGGATGCGAGCCCGGCGAAATGGCACCGTGCCCATACCACCTGGTTCTTCGAGCAATTCCTGCTCGGCGAGCATTGCAGAGAGTATCAAGTCTTCCACCCCGACTACGCCTTTCTGTTCAATTCCTATTATGTCAGCGCCGGCCCCCGCCATGCCCGCCACCAGCGCGGCCATCTGACCCGCCCGAGCGCGGATGAAGTCACTGAATATCGCCGCCACGTCGATGCCGCCGTCGTGAAATTCTTCCAGGCCGCAGACGAGGACGTGCTGACCGGACTGGTCCCGCTGATCGAAGTCGGCCTCAACCACGAACAACAGCATCAGGAATTGATGCTCACCGACATCCTACACGCCTTCGCCCAGAACCCGATTCCGCCGGCCTATGATGCGGCGTGGCGCTTCCCCGCCCT
This sequence comes from Bradyrhizobium sp., assembly GCA_013695565.1. Taxonomy (GTDB): domain Bacteria; phylum Pseudomonadota; class Alphaproteobacteria; order Rhizobiales; family Xanthobacteraceae; genus Bradyrhizobium. The sequence continues at coordinate 2,635 of JACDAG010000111.1, read as the reverse complement.
GACGCGGGGCGGTGACGAATGGATCACGCTCAACGAGGGCATCCATACCGTCGGCCACACCGACGACAGCTTCCATTTCGACAATGAGAAGCCCGCCCACCGCGCGCTGGTCGGCCCGGTCAAACTCGCCCGGAATCTCGTCACCAACGCCGAATGGCTCGCCTTCATGAAGGACGGCGGCTATGCGACGGCGACGCTGTGGCTGATGGACGGCTTTGCCGCCGTGGGCAACGAGGGCTGGCAGGCCCCCGGCCATTGGCGCCAGGTCGACGGCGGATGGCGGATCATGACGCTCGGCGGTTTGCAACCGATCGACCCGTCAGCTCCTGTCAGCCATGTCAGCTATTACGAGGCGGATGCGTTCGCGCGCTGGAGTGGCAAGCATCTGCCGACCGAGATGGAATGGGAAGTCGCGGCGCGTGCCGGGCATTTGAACGATGCCTTCGGCATCGTCTGGCAGTGGACCCGCAGCTCGTACTCGCCCTATCCCGGATATCGCGCCATCGAAGGCGCGCTCGGCGAATACAACGGCAAGTTCATGGTCAACCAGCTGGTGCTGCGCGGCTCTTCGCTTGCAACGCCGGCCGGACACAGCCGTATCACCTATCGCAACTTCTTTTATCCGCACCATCGCTGGCAATTCACGGGATTGCGCCTCGCCGACTACGCCTGACTTCTCTCAAGCATGACCCGGAACAGCGCTTGAAGCGCCGTTTCAAACCGGATCATGCCTAACCGATGATCAAAAGCGCGCCGGGAAGCGCGTTCAGGAGAGTACCATGAATGTGCATACCCCCGCTTTGGCCAAAACGCACGAGTTCGACGACCAGACTTCCGCGTTTGCGGAAGACGTGATCGGCAACCTCGCGCAGCATCCCAAGCGTCTGTCACCGAAATATTTCTACGACGCCACGGGGTCGGAATTGTTCGAACAGATCACGGTGCTGCCGGAATATTATCCGACCCGCACCGAGCTCGGCATTCTGCGCGACCGCGGCGATGCGATCGCCGCCATCATCGCAAAGGGAGCGGCGCTGGTGGAATTCGGCGCCGGCGCCACCACGAAGGTGCGCCTGCTGCTGGAACGGAGCGACTTCGGCGCCTATGTACCGGTCGATATATCCGGCGATTTCCTCAATGCGCAGGCCGATGCCCTGCGCAAGGATTTCCCCAACCTCGACGTCTATCCGGTAGCCGCGGATTTTACCGCACCCTTTGCACTACCGGCCGAGATCGCCGATATGCCGAAGCTCGGCTTCTTTCCAGGATCGACGCTCGGCAATTTCGAACCGCATGAAGCAAGTGCCTTCCTGCGCACCGCCCGCGAAATCCTCGGCGATGGCGCGCAGATGATTATCGGCGTCGACCTCGAAAAGGACGAGCGCGTGCTCTACGACGCCTACAATGATTCCGCAGGGGTCACCGCACGCTTCAATCTCAATGTGCTGGTGCGCATCAACCGCGAACTCGGCGGCAATTTCGACCTGTCCGCCTTCACCCACCGCTCGATCTACAACCGCGACCGGCATCGCATCGAGATGCATCTGATCAGCCGCAAGGCGCAGAACGTGCGCGTGCTCGGGCATAATTTCTCGTTCCGTCCCGGCGAGAGCATTCATACCGAGAATAGCTATAAATACAGCTTCGAGCGCTTCACCGCGCTGGCGAACGGCGCGGGCTGGAGGGTGCGGGAATCCTGGACCGACAAGGCCCGGATGTTCTCGGTTCACGCGCTGGCGGCTTTCGACTGAGGCCGCTTCAGGTTTTCGCCCCGGACTTGCTGCGCAGCGGTCGCGGCTTGCGCGTCGGTACGATCCGGGGCGCAGGCATCATCCAATGATCGGACAGTCGCTCGGCGCCCAGCAGCCAGGCGTGAATGAACCGCCATTTGTCCTGCCCCCGCGCCTGGAAATCCAGCAGCGGCGATCGATCGTCCTGCAGCTCGTAGAAGAAGCGCAGGGAGTCCTTGCCCGTGGGCCCGCTGGGATCAACGGCCTGCGTCAGAATCCAGTTGTCCCACTGCTGCAATATTAGGACCCTTGCTTCGCTTTGCTTCATCGGCGCGCGTTCTCGGTCACGGGCGAGCCGTGACGACTGAGTTGACCGCGCTGGTCAGATTGAACTTGCGAAGGAAGGTGGCCGCGCCGCCGCGCATCAGCACCTTCGTAGCCCCATATGAAAGCAAATGCTTAAGAATTCCGCAATTCCGTAGTTCTACGCCTGCAATTCGCTGCACCAGCGCTGTCGTTTCCCCTTCGAAATGTCCAAATTTTGACTCGGACTCATCCGATCCTGCCCAAACGGCTTGGCTGGGGTGAGTTCGTGCCAGGGAATATTGTTATGGGGAACGCGTATCCGACGTCCGGAAACCAGAAGCACCGCTTCGGACCTTCATCTGCCCACAACGATGAGGACGAGGGAGCTGATTCCGACGTGAGCGCCGCGCTGGCGTCGCTGATCGAGGAAAACGTCAGGCTTCGTGCCCTTGTGGTGCAGTTGTCCGACCTCGTCCTCAAGAACGTCGTCGCCCAGAAATAGGGTATCGCGCGGCGCTCTGCGATGGCTGCCGGTCGTGCGGCCGGCACGCGCAGACGGCTATGCCGCCGCGTCTGATCTCAGCGACATCGACTCCCAC
>JACDAG010000061.1 GCA_013695565.1 Bradyrhizobium sp. | reverse complement strand
ACATCGATCCCAAGGTGTTCACGCCGGGCCATCTGGTGGTGATCCGCGCCGCCGCGCAGGAGCCGACGGTGCAGCGCATTTTCGTCAATGCCGCGATCAAGAAGGCACTGTGCCGCGAAGCCAAGGGCGACCGCAGCTGGCTGTCCAAGGTACGGCCGATGTACGGCCACGACTATCACTTCCACATCCGCATCAAATGCCCGCCGGGCAGCGGCGAATGCGAGAGCCAGACGGAGCCGACCGAGGGCGAGGGCTGCAGCGCCGGCGACCTCGCCTACTGGTTCAAGGATTCGACCCTTCACCCGAAGCCGCCGAAGGTGCCGCCGAAGCCGCGGCCGCCGATGACGCTGGCGCAATTGCCGGCTGCCTGCAAAGCGGTGCTGGCCGCACCCGACGCCAAGCAATAGAAGGCGACGCGGAGCCTTTGCGCCGCCCCGACAATGCTGTAAGCTTGCCCGCGCGATATTCCTGATCGACCGTAAGTCGCGGGAAATGACCGGAACGGCGCTTCCGATTGTCGCATCCCTGACCCAACCAACGCTGATTGCGGCGCGCGGACTGTGCGCCTGCAAACTCGCGCGGAGCGCCGCCATGTATCGTCTCGCCGGAATTTCTGCCGCTTTCCTCATCCTGTTTGGCGCGGCCCCTTCGCCCGCCGCCGCCCAGGACAAGACCATCACCGTGTTCGCCGCCGCCTCGATGAAGAATCCGCTCGACGACATCGACGCTGCCTATACTGCCAGGACCGGCGTCAAGGTCACCGTGAGCTATGCCGCGAGTTCGGCGCTCGCAAAACAGATCGAACAGGGCGCGCCGGCCGACGTCTTCATCTCCGCCGATACCGACTGGATGGATTACGCGATCGGGAAGAAAAACATCAACGAGCCGAGCCGGGTCAATTTGCTCGGCAATTCCATCGTGCTGATCGCGCCGAAGGATTCCAAGGTCGACAACGTCAGCATCGGCGCAGGCTTCGATCTCGCCAGGCTCGCCGGCGACGGCAAGATCGCAACCGGCGACGTCAAATCCGTGCCGATCGGCAAATACGCCAAGGGGGCGCTGGAGAAGCTCGGCGCATGGCCGGCAGCCGAGCCGAAATTCGCGATGGCCGACAGCGTGCGCGCGGCGTTGACGCTGGTGGCCCGCGGTGAAGCCGCACTCGGCATCGTCTATTCCACCGACGCCAGGGTCGAACCGGGCGTCAAGGTGGTCGGCACCTTCCCGGGCGATTCCCATCCCGCGATCGTCTATCCCGTCGCGGCGACCACGACCGCGAAGCCGGAAACGTCGGACTATCTTGCTTTCCTGCGCTCGACCGCGGCCAAGACCATCCTTGAAAAATACGGCTTCAAGTTCCTGGTCAGTCCCTCGACCTGATGTTCGAGATCTCGCCGACCGAATGGACCGCGATCCTGCTGTCGCTTCGGGTCGCCATCATCGCAACGCTGGTGGCGACGCCGTTCGGCATCGCGCTGGCGTGGCTGCTGGCGCGGCGGAATTTCTGGGGCAAGTCGATCCTTGATGCCGCGGTCCATCTGCCGCTGGTGCTGCCGCCGGTCGTCACCGGATATCTGCTGCTGCTCACCTTAGGCCGGCGCGGCATGGTCGGTGCCTGGCTCGCGGAAAATCTCGGCATCGTGTTCGCCTTTCGCTGGACCGGGGCGGCGCTCGCCTGCGGCGTGATGTCGTTTCCGCTGCTGGTGCGGCCGATACGTTTGTCGATCGAGGCGATCGACCGGCGGCTGGAACAGGCATCGAGCACACTCGGCGCGGCACCGTGGCAGGTGTTTGCGACCGTGACGTTGCCATTGGCGCTGCCGGGCATCCTGGCCGGCATGGTGCTGGGCTTTGCCAAGGCGATCGGCGAGTTCGGCGCCACCATTACCTTCGTGTCCAATATTCCCGGCGAGACCCAGACGATTTCATCGGCGATCTATTCGCTGATCCAGACGCCCGACGGCGACAGTGCGGCGGGACGGCTCGTGCTCATCTCGATCGTGATCGCGATGGGAGCCCTGATCGCATCCGAATGGTTCGCCCGGCGCGCCACCCAGCGCCTGCACGGGAACTGATCATGCTGCGCGTCGACGTCGCAAAGCAGCTTGGCGAGTTCTCGATCGAGGCGTCCTTCACCAGCGAGGGCCGCGTCACCGGCCTGTTCGGCGCGTCCGGGGCCGGCAAGACCTCGCTGATCAACATGATCGCGGGCCTGCTGCGGCCGGATCGCGGCGTCATCACCCTCGATGGCGAGACGCTCGACAACACTGCGACGGGCGCGCATGTGCCGCCGCACCGGCGCCGCATCGGCTATGTGTTCCAGGATGCGCGACTGTTTCCGCATCTCGATGTCCGACAAAATCTCGACTACGGACGGCGCATGAACCGCCTCGCCGACGATCCCGCGCAACGCAGCCGCGTCATCGACCTGCTCGACATCGGCGGCTTGCTCGACCGCCGGCCCGGCCAACTCTCCGGCGGCGAGCGCCAGCGCGTCGCGCTCGGCCGTGCGCTGCTGTCGAAGCCGCGACTGCTGCTGATGGACGAACCGCTGGGTTCGCTCGACGAGGGACGCAAGGTCGAGATCCTGCCTTATCTGATGCGGCTGCGCGACGAAGGTATTCCGATGGTCTATGTCAGCCACGATGCCGCGGAGTTGCGTCAACTCGCGACGCAGATCGTGATGCTGCGCAATGGACGCGTCACCGCACTCGGCGGAGTGAAGGTCCTGACAGGCGCTGCGCCGGTCTGATTTTCGTGCGTGATCCAGATCACGCCTGAATCGCCAGAATTCAAATTATCCTTTGTTTATAGGCACTTCCTGAACACCTGTTCAGAAAAATGTTTCGAACTGTTTCGGTACTGAGGACGTCTCACTAACGCATCAGGCAATCACGCCTAGCAATTGGAGAATACAAAATATGTTTCGCAAAATCTCTCTCGCAGCTGTCGCCGCACTCGCTCTGACCGCTGCCGCTGTCGCCCCCGCTTCGGCTGGTGGTCACGGTGGTCACGGTGGTGGGCATGGCGGACATGGCCACGGCCATGGTGGACACATGCACGGTGGTCATGGCCATGGTCATGGTCATCATCATCACGTTCACCGTCATCACCACCACTTCGGGTCGGGGTTCTACGTCGGTGGAAGCTGCTGGCGCACGGTGTGGACCGATTTCGGGCCGCGCCGCGTTTACGTCTGCGGTCGGGTGCTCTGAGTTTCCGGCAAGCACCTGCCAACAGGAGGGCCCCAGCCGACGGCTGGGGCTTTTCGTTTCAGTGGCGCAGATTCATTGACCGCCGGCGAGAACCTTCACGAGACGGTACAGATACTCGCCGCCTTGAAAGAAGGATTTGACGAGAATGCGTTCGTCGCGGCCATGCGCGCGATTTTCGCCAACCTCGTTCGCGAGCCCCGAATGCCCGTAAGTGGGAATGCCGGCGTTGCGAAGATAACTGCCGTCGGTGGCGCCGGTGCTCATCGTCGGCAACACCACCGCACCGGGCCAGAATTCGGCCGATAGTTTGGTGATCGGCCCGATGATTTCGTCACTGAGGGCCGACGGCGCGCTGAGCACCGGCGAATCCAGCTGCGTCACGACGATCTGGTCGTCGGCCAGCACCGATTCGAGGGTTGCCTTCACCGTCTCGATCGGCTCACCGGGTATGACCCGGCAATTGACCTTGGCGCTCGCCAGTTGCGGCAACGCGTTGATCGCGGCGCCGCCTTCGAGCATCGTCGCGACGCATGTCGTTCGCAATTGCGCATTGTTGAAAGCTCCGGCGGTGAGGCGCGTGGCTGACAGCGCCGTCGGGTCTGACGGTGCCGACAGCACCGCGCGCACATCGTCGGCGAACTGACCGCCTTCCATCCTGGCCATACGTTCGAAATAGGCGCGCGTTGTCTCGGTGAGCTTCAGGGGAAAGCTGAAGCCCGACAGGCGGGTCAATCCCGCCGCCAACCGATAGATCGCATTGTCTTTGACCGGCAAGGAGCTGTGGCCACCCCTGTTCTTGACCGTCAACGCATAGCTCACCGAGACTTTCTCGCTGGTCTGGACCGTGTTGCGGACCCCCTTGCCGTCCTTCAAGCTGACGCCGCCGCCTTCATTGAGCGCGAATTCGGCATCGATCAGATCGCGATGGTTCTTCAGCAGAAACTGAATGCCGAGCGCATCCTTGTCCAGGATCTCCTCGTCGGTCTCCAGCGCCACGATGATATCTCGGTCCGGCTTGTACCCCTCCTGACGGTAACGAATGAGATTGGCGACGAAAACCGCCGCCATGTATTTGTCGTCGCCGCTGCCGCGCGCATAGAAATAGCCGTCCTGCTCGATCAGCTTGAACGGATCGGTCGACCAGTCCTCGCGGGCGGCCGGGACCACGTCGATATGGGCCAGCAGCAGGATCGGTTTGCGCGCGCCGGTTCCCCGGAGCCGCGCCACCAGATTGCCCTTGCGCGGCGCCGGCGACAGCACGCGGACATCGGCGTCGGAAAAGCCGCCGGCGCGCAAATGTGCCGCCATGGCTTCAGCCGCCTTCAGCGTATCGCCGGTCGCGGTTACCGTGTTGATCTCGATGAGTTCCTTGTAGATGTCGAAGGCGCGCTGCTGGTTGGGGTTCAGGCCCTCGGCGGCGACCGCATCAGGCACCGCCAGCGACGCCGATATCAGAGCCGCCGCACACAGCACGCCCAACCGGTGGGCGAAATCCGAACCGGAAATCCGAGGCATCTCATCCACCCTTCATTTCAAGTTGCGGCACGGGGCTTTGAACGAGACATTATTTTTTTGAATCCTTCGCGGCAACGACTTCGATCTCGACCAGGAATCCGGGATTGGCCAATGCTGCGATACCGACCACCGAACGCGCCGGGAGATTTGGCTGCGCGCCACCGAAGAACTGGGTGTATCCTTCCATGAACGCCTTGAAATCCATCGGCGCCCGGGTGTCATGGACCAGGAACACCTGCATCTTGATGACATCGCCCATGCCCAGCCCCTGCCCTTCCAGAATCTGCTTGATCCTGTTGAACACGCCGACGGTCTGGGTCTTGACGTCGCCGTAGGCCTGCGGGCTCGACGGATCGGCATCCTTGTTGATCAGGGGCGGCACCTGGCCGCTGACATAGGTGATGACGCTATCGCCCGTCACCCGCACCGCCTGGGCGATCGGAAATGTCGAATTGGGAATCGGCAATCGAACAATTTCGGCTTGAGCGGCGCTTGAGCCGAGCAGGAGGGCGGCCAGCGCGAGCATTCCATATTTCATCTTCGTCTCCCCATGATGGCGATTATTTCTAAGGCCGAACGCGCTTGACGTCGTCGGCGCTGACGGCGTCTTGATACTGGTTGCCGAAATGGGTCCTGATATAATTGACCACGGCGGCGACCTGGACATCACTCATCATGGCGCCCACCGGCGGCATCGCGCGCTGCCCCCTGACCACGACGTAAACCGGATAGCCTCCGGATTCGAGATTACGGTCTTGTGCAAGCGATGGATAGGCGCCCGCGCCGACCGCGCCCTTGCCGTCCGGCATGTGGCAGCCCTGACAGGCGCTCACGAACAGCTCCTCGCCGGTCGCCTCGGTAAATCTGAAGCCCGGGCTCAACGGTACCTGGGGCCGGGAACGGGATTCCTCGTCGGCATGCGAAGAATGCGGCATCAAGGCCAGCAACATGGCGAACACAAATCCGCCGCCCGCAATCTTCGAGGTTGATCGAACCGGTTTGGGAGAAGCTTCTTCCCCACGAAGAGTGCGACTCGTGGAAACAGCCCCACCCCAGCCCTCTAAGTGCGAGTGTCGCTCGTCTCGACCCGCAAGCGGGAGAGGGAGCGCAGCTCCATCGTGGACGCAACTAATCTCATCATGCTTTAGCGGCATCGCATCAGGTCCTGACGACACGTTCGTGCAACCGCGTAATGGCATCGAGCGACGAAAGGATCGCGCCTTCCTGCCAGGCCGGAATGTAGGAGGCGTGCTCGCCGGCCAGAACGATCCTCCCGTCAATCTGGCACAGATTATCGTAGTGCTGTTCCCGCAACTTCTCGGTCCAGCTTCCGGCGCAGCCCAGCGTGAAGGGCACCCGGTGCCACGCCACCGAGATGCCATTCTCGAACTCGGCGCGGTATTGCGGATGAATGCGGGAGCCGAGTTCGACCGCGCGGGCTATCCGGTCCGCAGGCGTCATCGACGTAAACTCGTAGGCATTGGCGCCCCCATAGACATAGGCGCCGAGCAGCACGCCACGGCCACCTCGATTGTAGCCGTTGCTGGGATAGGAAATCTGCCGGATCGGCAGATCCGTATAGCTGATGCCGCCATAAATCTCCTCGTCCTCCTCCCAGAACCGGCGCCTGAATTGCAGGCCGATCTTGATCGAGGACGAATAGGGCACCGCGTCGATCGCGGCCTTCATGCGAGCACCGACGTCGATCTGGATCTGGCTCAGGATCGACAGCGGGATGGTGCATACGCACCAGTCGGCCTTGGCCAGCTGCGGCGCGGCAGGCGCTTTGGAATCCACATAGCTCACGGTGACGCCGCCATCGCCTTGCTGAATCCGGGTGACCTTCGCGTCATACCGGATGAGATCGCCGACTTCCCTCGCGAACGCCTTGCCGATCATGTCCATGCCGCCAGCGGGCTCGAACATGGTGGTCTGGAATTCATGCAAGGCGAAATTCCGCAGATATCGCCACAGCTGCGATTGCAGGATGTCCGACAGATTGATCGGCTCGCCGGCGACCGGCACAGCATGGAGGCCGCCGCCGGGATCCCTGGCGTAACCGCGATAATCCGCTGAAATCAGATTGGCCTTGTAGGCGTAGTTCTTGTCCAGCGCGCCCCACGACTGCAGCGCCTGCAGCAAGATCTCCTTGTCCTGCACCGACACCGCTTCGTCGAGCTTGCTTTGCCGGGTGACCTTGGCGAGCAGTTCGGAAACATGCCCCTGAAAGTCGGTCTTGATTTCGCGGATCCGCTGCGGCTTGCCGCCGAACGCATTGGAGGCGTGCAGCAGCGCATTGTGATTGAGCTGGATGAAAGGCTCCAGCGTGACGCCGAGCCGCTTGCAGTAATCCAGCACAGCGCGGTGATGATAGGGAATTCGCCACGGGCCGGGATTGAGATAGAGACCCTGTTCGAAACCGCAGGTCTGGGTCGCACCGCCCAGCTCGGTAAAACTGTCGCCACCGCGCAGCGTCCAGTTGCGTCCGCCGGGACGGCTGTTGAATTCCAGTACCTGCACCCTGTAGCCGGCCGCGCGCAACTCGAGCGCCGCCGTCATGCCGGCAAGGCCTGCGCCCAGGATCAATACCGAAGCGCCCTTGGCATCGCCCTCCAGCCTGATCGGGCCTTTGTAGGTGGACTCCGACGCGAAGCCGAGACTGGTCATGGCCTGGTACATCGCGGCACTGCCGGCGACCGCGCCCACCAGCGACAACAGATCGCGCCGGCTCAGGCCTGTCTCACCCTGGTTCTGCATGGCCAGTCCGGTCTCGCCAATATCGCCTCACGACACGCCCGCAAGGACGCTCGACCGGACAACAGATAGGCGATGGTTTTCGCATGCGCAAACATTTGAACGCCGATTGAGTTCACGAATTCGCAATGAGGACAGTTGTCGTCCCGGCGATTTCCGCTGTCATCCTCCGCGAAAGCGGGGGATCCAGTACGCTGCGGCTTATCCCCGTCATTGCGAGCGGAGCGAAGCAATCCATAGCCCGGCGCAACGGATAGATATGGATTGCTTCGTCGCAAGCGCTCCTCGCAATGACGGCAAACGCACCTCAGGTGCATAGACGCCAGCAACGCGACGTCAGGACCACACGCCTTTGCGGTACGCTCCGCGCCGTTCGTTATCGGCACTTCGCGTCCACCACATCCCACCGCGCGTTCGTGGCGATGGCGAGCGCCCCTCTTGTCGGGTGAGACGGGCCGATTCATGCCACGGATTGCGATTCCGATAAAGCGAAATATTTTGATTCCCGCACCTGACAATATTTCCGACAATCAGAAGTTTTGCCCGTCGGGTTGTTTTGTCGCACCCGCCGCATCCAGATCGTTGTTGCGCGCGAGGCGACGCAAGGTCTCAAACCGGTCGCAGTTCGCGAATATACAAGGCGGGCCGGGAACCATCCGGCTTCGTCGGCTTTATCGTCAACGCGGTTCGAATTCCGGGAGAATTCCATGAGAATGGCAAAGATCATGCTGGCCGGACTAGCGGCCCTCAGCTTCGCTTCGGCGGCTTCGGCGCAACAGGCGATGACGGGAACGGTCACGCGGATTGACCGGCTCGACGGCACCATCGCAATTCAGCTGCAGAAGACCCCAACGCAACAAGGCGGCACCGTCGGCGCCAACACCGGCGCTGCCAAAACAGACGGCCCTGCCGAAGAACTCAAGACCAAGGTGCAGGGCAATCTGTTGAACGTCCTGCACGCCGGCGACCGCGTCAAATTCTCCCTCACCGAAGCGGGCGGGAGCAAAACGATCAGCAACGTCGAGCGGCAGTAACCGACGCCTACGCTGGCCCGGCCACGTCCAATCGATAGACACGCAAAAAGGGCCGCTGTGATACCGCGGCCCTTTTTCGCTGAGCAGACTATTCCAATTAACAAATGTAAGGATTGGTTTGCGTCTAGTTGCCGAACAGCATTGGGCGCCCGATGTCGTTTCCACCAAAAGCCATGACGGGGGCTTCTTCCTGCTCCCGTGGCCGCAGTTGTTGTCTGGCGCGGGCAGCCTCTCGCTTTGATTTGCGCTCGGCATAGCGTTTGCGGCGTTCACGCACTTCAGCTTCGGCCTTCTTGGTATCTATCTTCTCCACGCGCTTTTCCGGTTCGACCACTCGCACCGGTTCGGCAACCGCTTCAACCTGTTGCGGGCTCTTCTGGGGCAACTGCGGCGCTTGCGCGGCTTCTGCGGAGGTTGGCAGGATCACTCTAACCGGACCAGGTGGTTCCGACGAGGAAACCCGAGCGTGAGAGCCCACGGGCTCCCTAAGCGCCGAATTGGCCATGAAAAGCCCACCGCCAAAGCCCGCACCGAGGATTACGAAAGTGGTTCCCGCCCCAGCGAAGAAAATGCGCGCGTTCGATGCCATAACCGTGTCTCCGAGTATGCATTCAAACGTGTCAAACTCGACATATGTTCCGGCTCGGGAAAAATCGGCAACCGGTCCAAAGCAAGGAAACGGCTCTTCGACGCGATTGCCGCTTTGTCCTGACATGGAATGCGAGGAGGGCCCGCAAGATGGTCTCAGTGATCCTTACGTCAGTTAGGAACCTATTGCTCTCATCGATGGTTACAAGCGCTCCGTAACTCTGGAGACAGACAGCTATGAAACGCTCACTTCTGTTCATTTGTATTGGATTGCTGGCGGTAACGACTGCCTCAGCTCAGAACCCGCCCGCCAAGTCGGGACCGAACAACAACGCCGTTAACAGTGCCGGTCAAAATAACTCGAATGCTCCGGTTGCCGGCCGCAACAGTTTTACCGAGGGCCAGGCCAAGTCGAAGATTGAGGAGGCAGGCTTTGGCAGCGTCACCGCATTGAAGAAGGACGACAACGGTGTGTGGCGCGGAAAGGCCAGCAAGGGCGGCTCCGCAACCGCGGTAAGCGTCGATTTTCAGGGCAACGTAAACACTGCCAAGTAAGTTATGAAAGGGTTCTGATATGACTGTAACAATTTCTCGTCTTTACGATAGTCCCACCGATGCTCAGCGGGCTGTGGCACGCCTGGAAGCGGCGGGCGTGCCCCACGCAGATGTCAGCATGGTCGCCAACAATTCGGACAACTGGTTCAGCTCGGACAGCAAGGTGGATCGAGACCGGGACGGCGTGGATGATCGCGCTGAAGGCGCCGGCAAAGGGGCCGGCATTGGCGCGGGCGTGGGCGGCACAGCCGGCCTGCTCGCTGGATTGGGCTTACTGGCAATCCCGGGACTGGGCCCTGTCGTCGCAGCCGGTTGGCTGGCCGCGACCGCAGTCGGAGCGGCCGCCGGCGCAGCCACGGGCGGTATCGTTGGAGCGCTGACAGCAGCTGGCGTTTCCGAAGAAGACGCGCATTCCTACGCCGAGGGTATTCGGCGGGGCGGCACGCTGGTATCGGCTCGGGTCGCGGATAGCGATCGAGCACGGCTGGACGCGATCCTGAATGAATCGGCCGTGAACTTGCGTGACCGCAGCGGTGCCTGGCAAAAGCAAGGATGGAAATCATTCGATGCCGGCAGCAAACCTTACGGCGCCGAAGAAGTACGCAAGGAGCGACAGCTCTACGCCGGTGGAGTGCGCTAGAGACCAGTCTGGGAGGCCCGCTTCGGCGGGTCGCTCCCTCTATCTCCCGCCGAGGGAAGGCGTTTAATCCTGACACGCAAAAAGGGCCGCGGTGATACCGCGGCCCTTTCTCCTGGAAGGGTCTGTCGTTACTCCGTGCAGACCTTGGTCGTTTTCATGCCGGTTTCGGCTTCCGTCTTGGTCTTGTAGATGCCGTTATCGACGACAGTGGTGGTCGTGCTGGTCGGCTTGGTCTCGACCACCGTGCACTTCTTCGTGGTGCTGTCGCGAACCACATAGAATTCGGCGGCCATTGCGGTCTCGGCAACGGTCGTTGCGGCAAACGCCAGTGCGCCAATCATCAGAAATTTCTTCAAGGTGTCCTCCTCCGGTTTCTTGCGATGCCCTCAGCAACCCGCCTTGAAACCAGATGTTCCATTTTTTCCCGAAATAATTGCGCATCCTATTCGAGCAATCCCGCCTCCGGTTGCTCCGGTCGCTTCAGGAATTTGAGACCTTCGACGGCGAGCAACTCTATGTCCGTAACGCCCTCATCACGTCGCTCCCGGAGAAAACGATCGAGCGCAGTACGCCGCGCGTCATTCTCATCGACGCCCGGATTGATCAACCGATAGACGTTCCACACCCGCGCCAAGGCAGCGCTGGCAACATCCCGATCAGCCATCCACTTTTCTCCTGCAAATCAGATCCAATCGTCAACTGCCATTTTTCCCGACCGTTGCCAACCCCTTTTGATGTGGGCTTGCCCGGCACGGAACCATTGCCGTTTCTTCCCGTTGAATGCGCACTCAGGGGTTTGGTCATAGCAAGGTGGTGGGCATGCCCCTCGGTCGATATTTCGTCTTTGCCGGCAGCGTACTGCTGGCACTTCTGTTTCTTGCCGACTGGTGCATGCCGCAACTCGCGGTAACGCCGGCCCGCGCCGAGGTCGACCGGTCCATCATCCGGCTGCATTCGCGACACAAATGGCCCGAGCGAATCGTGATCGACACCAGCCTGCCGACCATCGTCCCGCCGCCGGCAGAGATCGCCGAGGCGCCTCCGGTCAAAGCTCCCGCTGTCGTCCGATCTCCGCGAGAAGCTTTTGCCCAGGTCACGCCGGCTCAGGCCGCGACACCGGCGATTGCGTCGAGACCCGCACCAAAACGCCGGACGCGAGCGGCCCGGACCGGCGGACCGGTCGCTAGCTACGAGGCATTCGGATTCCGTAATGCGTTTCCCCCAGGGTGGTAACGCACAATCCGGGAAGAAACGGCAATGCTTGCGGAATTGAGCCGGTAATCACCGGCATTTCCGCGCAAGCGGAACAATCACAAGACCGGGAAATTATAGCGTTGTCGCAATCATGCGATGGGAGGACGACTGCATGAGACGCATTGCATTGATTGGTTGCGCGCTGCTGCTGGCGATGACCGCATCCGCTTCCGCCAGGATGGGGATTGCGCCGCTCGCGGCGCAGGACAACGCGGTGATTCAGGTCAAGGGCGGACATGGACACGGCCACGGCCGTCATATGGGCCGCGGTGGCCGGGGCCATCATCACGGATGGGGCCGCGGCCGCGGACACCATAAAGGCTGGCGCCATCATCGCCACCATTGATGCGAATTTCGCCGGATGCTGCTTTCATCGATCCATTGCCCCGATGAAGGCAGACACTGGCGATGCGGACGGTCGCGCCGAGAGGCGCGGCCTGTCCGGCTTTTGGCAGTCCGATGCCGGTCAGCCCAGCCCCATCTCGACGGCGATCCGTATCAGGTCGGAATGGTTCTTGGCGCCGAGTTTCTGCTTCAGCATCGAGGTGGTGTTGGCCACCGTCTTGTAGGAAATATCGAGTGCCTCGGCGACTTCCACGATCTTGTCGCCGCGGCCCAGCAGCCGCAGGATTTCCAGCTCGCGCGCGGTCATTTGCGAAGCCGGATTGGCTTTGATGGAAGCGCCGGAGAACGTCACCGCCTCCGCCAGTTGCGGCGAAATGAAATTGTCCCCCGCGGCCACTTTCCGAACCGCCTTCAAGAGCGTCCGCGGATCGTCGCCCTTGGTGACATATCCCTGCGCGCCCATCTCGACCGCGCGAACCACGAAGGCAGGATCGTCATTCATGCTGAACATGATGATTTTTGCGTCCGGATCTTCTTTCCGGATCCGCCGCATCAACTCAAAACCCGAGACATCCGGAAGGTTGATATCGATGATCGTGACATCAGGCTTGCGCGCCATAAAGGCCTTGTGACCGGATTTGGCGTCGCCGGCCTCTTCGATTTTCACCGAACTATCCGAGGCAAACAGCGACCGGCATCCCGACACGACCACGGGATGGTCGTCGACGATCAGGACCGTGGTTGCCGATTTGGCAATATTCTGCATCATCAATGCCTCTTCTGGGATAGATAGGCATTTTCGCGATCATTGATAAAGAGGAACTCCGGCGGCGGGAGTTAGAATAGTCCGAATGTGGAAGAATCTTTCTCTGCGAATGCGGTTGGTTCTCCCGCTCGGCACGATGTTCGTGGCGGCGCTGCTGTTCGGGGCCGTTTCGCTGCAGCTTTTTGCGCCAGAACAGCTGATGGAGGAAAGTGCGCCGGCGTCGCGTTCGGCCAAGGCGGTTGCCGAAGCGCTGAACAGCGCGCTGCTGGTGTCTACCAACCCACAGCAGACACTCGACGCATTTGTGCAAGCTTTGGGCACATCCGAAGCCATCCGTTTCCGGCGCGCAGGTGCCGAGACGTCCGCACATTCACCGGTCGAAGTGCGCACCCCGCTCGGGCGCGTGCCGAACTGGTTCGTCGATGTGCTAGGGCTGCCGGAGATGGGCGCCTCGTTTCCGGTGACGATCGACGGAAAGCAGGTTGGAAGCATCCTGTTCTCACCCGATCTAGCGGCTGAGATCTACGAGAAGTGGATTGGCTTTCTGGCCATCGTTTCGTCTGCGATCGCCTTGATGCTCCTGACCGGCGCTATCGCTTATTTCACCGCAGGCAACGTGCTCGAAGCGCTGCGCGGTCTCGGCGGAGGCCTGACGAGGATGCGGACGGGAGACTACGAGCACCTGATCGCGCCGTCGGGGCCGCCGGAGATACGCAGGAGTTCCGAGGAGGCCAACGAGCTCGCTCGCACGCTGGCCCGTCTGAGCCAGGACAATCGCAGCCTGCTACGGAAGATCGTCTCGCTGCAGGACGATGAGCGCCGCGACATCGCACGCGACCTTCATGACGAGCTCGGGCCGTTGCTGTTCGGAATCCGCGCCAATGCGGTCGCACTGCAAGATGGCGCGCCGCAGGACCGGAAGCTAGGCGCTTCGATCGAGGCCATGGTTGGATCGGTCGAGGCGCTGCAGCAGGCCAATCGCCGTATCCTCGACCGGTTGCGGCCGCTCCATATCCAGGAGTTGGGGCTCGAGAAGAGCGTCCAGACCCTGGTGCAATATGCGCGATCGCAGGCGCACGGCCTGAAAATGACATTGCGCATCGATCCCCGCCTGAACGACGTCGATGGCCTGCTTTCCCAGACCGTTTACCGGGTGATCCAGGAAGCCGTGACCAACGCTCTCAGGCACGCCAATGCCAGCGCGATGAGCGTCGGGGCAACGATCGAAGGCCAGCAAGTATTGGTGGAAATTTGCGACGATGGTGTTGGGTTTCGAGCGGATCAGGCGTTTGGCCGGGGATTGACCGGGATGCACGAACGCGTTCGGGCCCTCAACGGCAACTTTGAATTCAAGCGGGAGGACGGCCGAACCTATGTCCGCTGCCGTTTGCCCGTCGACGTGTGAGACGGACCTCGCTGCGGGAAATCGCGCCGGAATGCGGTTGCCAACGGTATCACTGGCTCCGGCCTGCAGCGCGAGCGTTCAATCTTGCCTGTCGCGTCGAACTGAAAGGAAACCCGGACCAGCGGCTGATCCATGAACCGGTAAACCAGTGCGATGCCGGCGGCTTCGGGCCATATCTGTTCGAGCTTGAAAGGCCGCGGCGGCGGCAGCGCAAATTTTACCCGCCAGTATTCCAAAATCTGTCCATGACCGACAAGTTTGCCGAGACCCTCGCATTCGCACTCGGCCACAGCAGTCTCGGCATAGAGTTCAGTGAGGGCCGTTAGCTGCTTTCGCTTGCAGGTTTCCAGCCAATCCATGGCAAGGTCAACAGGATCAGCGTCGTAAAGACGAAAACTCATACGAAGGCCTTTGCAAAGCACGCACGGGAGGCCTGACCGGAATGATCCGGCAGGCTTCCCGCGTGATTCCTAGTGCATGTGAACGAGCCAATAGCCGGCACCGCCAATGACGATCACGGCCGGAACGGTCCAAAGCAATAATACAGGCATGGTCCTCTCCTCCGTTTCTCCAACGGAGAACCAACGAGATGAA
>JACDAG010000044.1 GCA_013695565.1 Bradyrhizobium sp. | reverse complement strand
GTGCATCCGCCCGGTACATCATGCTCGACGACCGAGCCGGCACCGATCTTGGCGAAGTCGCCGACGCTGACATCGCCCAAAATCGTTGCGCCCGAACTGAGCAGGACGCCGCGGCCGATCCTGGGCGCGCGGCCCGGCAGCGCCTGCTTCCGGCCGATGGTCACGTTCTGCATGAACGTCACCTCGTCGCCAATGACCGCGAATGCTCCCACGATGATACCCGTCGCATGGTCGAGAAACACCGCTGTCCCGATCGAGGCGGAGGGATGGATGCTGACCTGCAGGGAATCCGACGACAGGCTTTGCAGCAACAATGCGAGATCGGTGCGGCCCTCGCGCCAGAGCCAGTTGGACACGCGCCATGCCTGCAGCGCGACATAGCCCTTGAAGTTCAGCAGCGGCGGCAGCAGCCGCTTCATCGCGGGATCGTGCGCGGCAATACTTTGCAGATCGAGGCTCGCGGCTTCGATCAGGCCGGGTGAAGCGTGAAAAGCCTCACGGGCGACGCGCGCGAATTGCTCGCGGTCAGCCGTGCGTTTGCCGAGCCGTTCGCCGATCTGATAAGCGAGCGCGCTGCCGAGATCGCAATGATCGAGGATCGCGGTCGACAATGAGGCACCATACAGCGGATCGCTGGCGAGCGCAGTTTCCGCCTCGCGGCGAACGGACAGCCAAAGCTGATCGACTGGTTGAATTGCGTTTTGGATCATGACGTTTGCCCCGAGATACGCTGGTCAGAAATATAGATCCCGCGGAACACAGCGCCAGCGCAAAGGACACAAGCTAAAGACAAAAAGCTCCTGAACGCAATTTACGTTTGACGTATATCGTCCAGACAATTAGACTTGATGACGATGATTTTGGGCTTCAGGGACAAACGCACGGAGCTTTTCGCGAACGGCGAGTTCGTGCGGGCGTTCCAGGGCTTTGATCGACAGGGGTGGAAGCGGCTTGAAATACTCGAAGCCGCCTTGACCTTGCGGACCTTGCGGGCCTGCCCAGCAATCGGCTCGAAGCGCAGAAAGGCGATCGGGCCGGTCAGTATTCAATCCGGATCAATCAGCAATGGCGAATATGCTTTGAATGGCCCGAGTCGGCAAAAGGTCCATCGAGCGTAGAGATCGTCGACTATCATTGAATGGAAACTGGACATGCCGCGCCCTGCAATTCATCCCGGTGAGATTCTCGCCGACGAACTGAACGAACTCCAAATCACGCCGACCGAGCTTTCGCGTCAGATTTCGGTGCCGCCGAACCGCATCTCGCAGATCATTCAGGGCAAGCGTGCGATTACCGGCGACACTGCGCTGCGCCTCGGACACTGGTTTCAGACCAGCCCGCAATTCTGGCTCAATCTGCAATCGGCCTACGACCTGCGGCTCGCGAATGACGCGATCGGGCGCGAGGTAGCCGCGCTTCCGACCAAACCCGTACAGCGCCGCGTCGGCGCATAAAGCAAACCGCCCGTCTGTGCTGATCACAAACGGGCGGCTCGTTAGCCTTCAGGCGCTATGGGGGCATCTCGCCCGAGGCGTTAGCTCATAAGCTCAGCTTTGCGGCTGATCGTTCGGCGGGGTCGGACGCGGCTTGTGCTGCGCCATGAACTGGTCAAACTCAGCCTTGTCCTTGGCGTGACGCAAGCGATCGAGGAAGTCGCGGAACTCGACCTGCTCCTCTTCGAGGCGCCGCAGCGTTTCGGTGCGGTATTCGTCGAAGGCGCGGTTGCCGCTGGTGGGCGTACCGAAACCGCCGAAGCCGAAGCCACGGCGCTCCATGCGGCCGCGCATCCGCTCCATCTTGTACTGCATCCGCTCCATCTTGTTTGCAAAGCGATCCTGGTGACTCCAGCAACCCATTTTTCTGCTCCCGAGTGTGAAAAAGAGAAGGGCAAGTCCGATCGGCCACCAGATGATGAAACCGAGGATGGTCAAGGCGATCCAGCCGGGATGCCAGGGTGAATCCAGCATGTGCGGGGGCCGATAGGGTTCTTCAGTCGTAGGGCCGCGCCATCGATTGACATCTGCGGTGTAGGCCATTTCCCTCTCCATGACGGCGATCACGCCGTTGTGAATGTAAATAACATTTACATACCTAAACCATCCACCGTTTTTGTCAAGCGGGCCGCAAGCCGCACCCCTGAAATTATTTTGGAGAGCCCCAGGGACCGGCAGGTGGAACGGGCGGCGGACCGGACGGTTTTGGCTCTGCCGGGTTCTTGCCCGAAGGCCTGCGATCAGTCGGGAAGCCGAGACCGCGCAGGTAGATCAGCACTTCGGCTTCCAGCAGATCCTCCGCCGACATCGGCAGTTTGCGGCGCGCCGCATCGCCACGCGCGAACAGCGACGCCACGCCATGCGACATCGACCAGATGTGCAGCGCCATCATCATCGCCGGTGGCCGCGGCATGCCCGGCGGCACCAGTGCGGCGAGACGCTCGGCGGCGGCCCTGATCACGGCGAAGGCGCGCTCGCTCGCCGCCTGCAATGCGGGACTGAGATGGACCGGAAGGCCGGATTCGAACATCGCCGAATAGAACGCGGGCTCGTTGCGGGCAAAGGCGAGATAGGCTTTGCCGAGCCGTTCGAACGCCGTGACGGTGTCGGGACGGCCGTCGTCCCAAGCTTGCAGCAACAGCGCCTCGAACTGCTCGAAGCCGCGTTGCGCGATCGAGGACAGCAATTCATCGCGGTCGCGAAAATGCCGGTAGGGCGCGGCCGGGCTGACGCCGGCCATCCGCGCGGCGTCGGCAAAGGTGAAACCGGCAGCACCTTTCTCGGCGATCAGGCCGAGCGCTGCCTGCAGCAACGCTTCTTTCAGATTGCCGTGATGATAGCCGCGCTCGGCGCGGCGCTGTTCCTTGGGCCAACTCATGTGAAAGGCTTTTACATGAGTTGGCCGCCAAGGTCACTAGCGAAGGGACCCGGCCTCGATCAGGATTAACGGACAGGCTGGCCGTGCGTGGCAGCCCAACTCGCTTTTCGACCCCAATCTCAGCCCGCCCTAACGGCCCGGGATTGGCAGCACCGGCATGATCTCGACCGCCTCACCGGGAAAGATCGTGAAGTGCGGATGGCTCTCGAACAGTTTTGCGGCGGCCTCGTGCGAGGCGGCGCGCACCACGGTGAAACCGGTCATCAGGTTGGCGATGTCTGCAATCCCGTTCGGGCCGATCTTTTTGGTCTTGCCGAGCGGACCGCCCATTTCGACGATGACATCTTGATGCTTCTCGACCCAGGCGCCCCAAGCCGCCATTCCCTGCTGCTCCCTGGCACGCCGCTCGGCCTCCGGCATCGCATTCCAGGCTTCCATGCGGGCACCGGTCTTGCCGCCGCCGAGATAGACCGCGAGAAATATGTCGTTGCTACTCATGTTTGCTTCTCCCTTGCTGGATTGATGATCGGCGTGCGGCTTAGCGAAGCGCTTTTCCCCAGCCGCCCTGTGGCGCTTCGAAGGTGGAAGCGGCCTGCTGGACCTCCTCGGAGAAATCCGCCATCTCCTGCACCTGACGGATCTCGATGATCTCGTTCTCCGAGGCCGGGCACTTCCTGGCCCAGGCGATCGCCTCCTCGCGGGATTTGACGTCGATCATCCAGTAGCCGCCGAGCACTTCCTTGGCTTCGGTGAAGGGCCCGTCCGTCACCAGCGGCTTGCCGCCTGCGAACGTGACCCGGGCGCCTGCCGACGGCGGATGCAGGCCATCCAGCGTGATCAGCACGTCAGCATCCTTCAGCGCCTGGTTGTATTGCATCATCGCCCGGACGCGCTCGGGATCGAGATCGACCGCCGGCGGCGCGGTCTCGTAGCCCAGGGGGATCATCAGCATCATGAATCGCATGGTGGGGTTTCCTGTTTTGGAAGCTGTCATTCCGGGGCGATGCGAAGCATCGAACCCGGAATCTCGAACTACAATCTCGGGATTCCGGGTTCGGCTCTTCGAGCCGCCCCGGAATGACGGCGCTACTATTTCTTTCCTGCTTGCGCGCGCAGGCGCTCTTCCTGTTCGCGCAGTTCGGGCGTGAGGGCTTCGCCAAAATCCTCGGCCGCAAACACCTGGCGAATTTCGATCTCGGCGCCGCCTTCGAACGGTGCACGTTTCATCCATTCGATGGCGTCGTCGAGCGACTTGGCCTTGATCAGCCAGAATCCGCAGACGAGATCGTTGGTCAGGGCAAACGGCCCCTTGGTCGCACTGCCCTGCCCGCCCTGGTATTTGACCCGCGCGCCTTTCGAGGACGGATGCAGGCCCTCGCCAGCTTCCATCATGCCGGCCTTGACCAGTTCCTCGTTGAACTTGCCCATCGCGGTCAGGAGTTCCGTGTTCGGCATGACTCCGCCTTCGGTATCCTTGCTGGCCTTCACAATCACCATGAATCGCATCGTCTTGCTCCGTCTTGCTGGTCTGGCAGGTCCGCCGGATGTCCCGCCGCACCTTGGCTCCTCAACAAGACGATCCGCCTTTTGCGGCACCGACAAGTCCTGAGAAATTATTTCGGAAGTAATTATCGCCGGATTTGGGCCGGCCGACGCCTTAGCTGTCCCCTTGCCGGACAAAAGCGCCGTTCTCATACGTCGCACCGAAATAGACGTCGATGCGCCGGATCCTGTCGCCGGCGAAGGTGAAGGCCTCGGTATTGCGGAAGCTCTTTCCGCCTTTGGCGACACAGCGATAGGTGACGAACGCCGCCTCGCCCTCGACCATGATCCGTTCGAGGTCCTGCCGTTCGATCCAGTCGCTGACGCGCCAGCAGCGTTCGAAATAGGTCGCCTTGTCGATTTCGTCGTCATAGGGACTGGTGAAACGGAAATCGTCCGTGAAGGTGGCTTCGACAGACCTGCGGTCGTTTTGCAGATAGGCGGCGAACAGGTTGCGGATGATTTCGGACTTGCTGGTTGCCGCCATTCAGCGCTCCTTCGGGACCATGCCAAAATAGGGTTCGGCCTCCCCGAGCACGCGCGCGAACGACGGCCGGGCCTTCAGGCGTTCGAAATAGGCGGCGAGATTTTTCTGCCCATCGACGAACGGCACCACCATGCTGCCGTAGAACAGCGCCGGCGCTGCGGCGCAATCGGCGAGGCTGAAATCGTCGCCCATCGCCCAATTGCCCGCGGCCATCTGCCCCTCGATCATCGCGTAGGAATTGCGTAACTGCGACCGCGCCTCCTCGACGCCGTGCGGGTCCTGCTTCCCGTCCGGGCGAAGCCGGTCCCCCATGATCTTCTGCATCGGCAGATGGACGTAGAGATCGTAGAAGCGATCGCGCAACCGCGTCTGCAAGGCGCGGTCGGTGTCATCAGGAATCAAGCGCGTGCGGCCGGGATAGTGACGGTCGAGATACTCGATGACGATGCTCGATTCCGGGACGACCTCGCCCCGCTCAACGTCCTGCAGCACCGGAAATTTGCCGATTCCCCACAGTTTCAACAGCGCGGCGCGTTCGGCCGGATTGCCGAGATCGACGAGCTTCGGCGTGAACGGGACGCCGTTCTCATAGAGCGCAACCAGCGCTTTCCAGCAAAACGACGACAGCGGGTGGTAATGCAGCGTGAGTGACATTTAATCTCCGGATGGGTTGGGGCACGCCAGCAAGACGAACCTGGTTTTGGCCAGCCGACATTTGCGCCGAATTATTTGGCCGCAGCCGGCGCGTAGCGCAGGATCACGATCCCGGTCGACATTGGCCGGCTGTCCAGCAGTTTCAGCTTGACCCGCTCGCCAGGCTTGAACAACGGCGTTCCGCCGCCGAGGATGATCGGATTCACTGCGATCCGGAACTCGTCGATCAGACCATGCGGGGTCAGGTGCGACGCCAGATCGGCGCTGCCGAACAGAAAAATATCCTTCGTCGTGTCGCGCTTCAATTTCGTGACGGTATCAGCCACGTCCGCACCGAACATCCGCGTGTTGTTCCAGGGCGATTGCTTCAGCGTGCGCGAGAAAACGTATTTCGGCGTCGCATTCATGAAATCGGCGACGGCGCCGACAGCACCCGGCCAATGGTTCGCCATCAGCTCATAGGTGACGCGGCCGAACAGCAGGCCGCCGGCGGCGTTGAGCTGCTCGATCGACAATTGCTCCAGTTCCTCGCCCCAGACGTCGGAATGCCAGGAGATGTCGCGGTTCGGCCCTTCGACGAAGCCGTCCAGCGTCATCAGGTTCCACATGATCAGTTTGGCCATCAGGGGCTCCTTCTAACTGCTTGTGTTTTGCAACTGGTTGCATCCTGAGACAACTGGTGCAATATTGCAAGCAGTTTTTTTCGAGATATTTCCATGACCGACGACCAACGCTCCGGCTGCCCGATCAACCTCACGCTGGAAGTGGTCGGCGACAAATGGAGCCTGCTCATCATCCGCGACATGATGTTCGGCAACCGCCGACACTTTCGCGAGCTGTTGACGAAATCCGACGAAGGCATCTCCTCCAACATCCTCGCCGACCGGCTGAAGACGTTGCTCGACGCCGACATCATCACCCGCGAGGACGATCCCAGCCACAAGCAGAAGGGAATCTACTCGCTGACCGAACAGGGCATCGAGCTCTTGCCGATCCTCGCGCAGATGGCGGCCTGGGGTTACAAATATCTGCCGGTTTCCGAAGAGCTCGGTATCCGCGCCAGGCTATTGAGCGAGGGCGGGCCGAAAATGTGGGCAGAGTTCATGGACGAGTTGCGCGAGACGCATCTCGGCCACGTCAGACGCAAGAAGGGGCCGTCGGTCGGGGAGCGGTTGCAGGCGGCGTATGAGAGTGTCGTGAAGCGGGCGTAGCTTTCGCGCGCACGTAATATTACGGAAATCCCCGCAAAACTACGCGCATTGTCATGATTGATGGCGTGCGCAGCGTGAAGAAATTACACATTGAGTGTCGCGTGAAGCGAATGGTTTACTGTTGCTAAACCGGACCCTGCAACTTTCACGTTAGTCTATTTGAGTTGCGGAATTCACCGTTCCATTTTTGAAACCAGCGCGCGGGGCCCGACGTGTTCAATCTGCAAAGCAAAGCCAAAACTCAAAGTGCGCTCGCGCAAGCAGCCGCCATCAGCAAGTCGCAGGCCGTGATCGAGTTCAAGCTCGACGGCACCATCGTCACCGCCAACGAGAATTTCCTCGGCGCGGTGGGTTACACGCTGACGGAAATCCAGGGCAAGCACCACAGCATGTTCGTCGATCCGGCCGAGCGCGAGAGCGCGGCGTATCGCGAGTTCTGGGCCAGGCTGAACCGCGGCGAGTTCCAGTCGGCGCAATACAAGCGGTTCGGCAAAGGCGGCAAGGAGATCTGGATCCAGGCCTCCTATAACCCAATCCTCGATGGAAACGGCAAACCGGTCGGGGTCATCAAGTTCGCGACCGACATCACGGCGCAGAAGATCCAGAGCATGGAGGACGCCGGCAGGATCGCGGCGATCAGCCGGGCCCAGGCCGTGATCGAATTCAACATGGACGGCACCATCGTCACCGCCAATGAGAACTTCCTCGGCGCCGTCGGTTACGCGCTCGACGAGATCAAGGGCAAGCATCACAGCATGTTCGTGGTGCCGGAAGATCGCGACAGCACAGCCTATCGCGAGTTCTGGGCGCGGCTGAACCGCGGTCAGTACGAAGCCGCCGAATACAAGCGGATCGGCAAGGGCGGCAAGGAAATCTGGATCCTGGCTTCCTATAATCCGATCCTCAACGAGGCCGGCAAGCCGTTCAAGGTCGTCAAATTCGCGACCGAGGTCAGCGCACAAAAGCTCAAGGCCGCGGACAATGACGGCTAGATCGATGCGATCGGAAAATCGCAGGCCGTGATCGAATTCAACATGGACGGCACGATCCGCACCGCCAACCCGAATTTCTGCGGCGCGCTCGGCTATTCGCTATCGGAAATCCAGGGCAAGCATCACCGCATGTTCGTCGATCCCGCCGAGGCCAATGCAACGGCCTATCGCGACTTCTGGGAAAGCCTCAACCGCGGCCAGTACCAGGCGGCGGAATACCGGCGGATCGCCAAGGGCGGCCGCGAGATCTGGATTCAGGCGTCCTACAACCCGATCTTCGACCTCAACGGCAAGCCGTTCAAGGTGGTGAAATACGCCACCGACATCACCGCCCAGGCCATCGCACGCAAGAAGGCCGAGAACGCCCGCGGCCTGATCGAGTCGCTAGCGTCGGGCAGCGAGGAAATGAGCGCCTCGATCCGCGAAATCTCCGAGACCATGACCAAGTCGAAGGCGAATGCCGTGACGGCCACCGCCCGGGTCGAGGCCGCCGACGCACAGGCGCAAAAGCTCAACGCTGCCTCACAGGCCATGAGCGGGATCGTCGAACTGATTGGCAACATCACCGGCCAGATCAACCTGCTGGCGCTGAACGCCACGATCGAATCGGCGCGCGCCGGCGAAGCGGGCCGCGGTTTTGCCGTGGTCGCATCCGAGGTGAAAAACCTGGCCAATCAGGCCAAGAACGCCACCGACACGATCTCAAAGGAAATCGAATCGCTGAACGGCGTCGCCAGCGACGTCGTGGATTCGCTCTCCGCCATCAAGGGCGCGATCGCCGACGTCAACGAGTTCATCGCTTCGACGGCCGCTGCCGTGGAAGAGCAGAGCGCCGTGACCGCGGACATGTCGGCGAACATGCAGCGCGCCTCCGCCGAATTGGCCTGATACGGGCAACCAGCCCCGCTCGTATCGGTTCAATCGGCCCTCGGGGGGCATTCCCGAAGGCTAGCGTAGCCGGCACCGCAGGCGCAGAAGCGCGGCGGTGCCGGACGTTTTTTTACCTGCCCTCATCCCTGCGCAACGGCCATATCGAAGCGACATCGACGCATTGCCACGGCGTGCATCCGTGCTAGGAGAAGCGCCAAAACCAGCAATCGACGGATTTGAGCCATGGCCCCTTCCCCGGCCCCCTCCTCACAAAAAGTCGCACTCGTCACCGGCGCAGCGCGCGGCATCGGGCTTGCGACCGCCAAACGGTTTCTCGCCGAGGGCTGGCGGGTGGCGCTGCTCGATATCGAGCGCGAATTGCTGCAGGGCGCGGTCGCGGCATTGGCCAATTCAGACAATACGTTAGCGCTGCCTTGCGACGTCTCGGATGCCGACGCGGTAGCAACCGCCATGGCAGCGGTCAGCCAGCGCTTCGGCCGACTCGATGCGCTGGTCAACAATGCCGGCATTGCGGTGTTCACGCCGCTGCTCGACACGTCGGATGCGGACTGGAACCGGGTGCTGGCGGTCAATCTCACCGGGCCGTTTCTCTGCACCAAGGCGGCGGCCCCGTTGATGCGCGAGCATGGCGGCGGCGCGATCGTGAACATCACGTCGATCTCGGCGGTGCGGGCCTCCACGCTGCGCTCGGCGTACGGCACCAGCAAAGCGGGGCTCGCGCATCTGACAAAGCAGCTCGCCGTCGAACTGGCCTCGCTCGGTATCCGCGTCAACGCCGTGGCGCCCGGTCCGGTCGAGACCGCGATGGCGAAGGCGGTCCATACGCCGGAAATCCGCGCCGATTACCACGACGCCATTCCGCTCAACCGTTACGGCCTCGAAGAGGAACTCGCGGAAGCCGTGTTCTTCCTGTGCAGCGAACGCTCCAGCTACATCACCGGCCAGATCCTCGCCGTCGACGGCGGCTTTGAAGCGGCCGGCATCGGATTGCCGACGCTGCGCGGCGAGCGAAGAAACGGCTGACACTGCACCCATCATCGCTTGCCGCCTGCGCCGAGGTTGATTAACTCAGACGGTCCGGGACGAAGGAGCCGCGCATGCGAATGGCGGTCATCAGGATCATTGCTGTCGCCGCAACGTTATGCGCGGCGATCGCGCCGGCGCGGGCCGAAGTGCGCATTCTCGCCAGTCCCGGCGGACAGGTCGGTCCGTTTCTCGACCTGTTCGATCGCGTGCGCGAGTCCGGCGAACGCGTCGTGATCGACGGGCCGTGCCTGTCGGCCTGCACGCTGGTGCTGAGCACGGTGCCGACCGGGCGCATCTGCGTGACGCGCCGCGCCGTGCTTGGGTTTCATGGTGCGAGGTCGATCGACCGGCGTGGCCGGATGTATGCCGAGCCGGAAGCCTCAAAGGCGGTGCTAGAAGCCTATCCGGCGCCGGTACGAAGCTGGATCAGCCGCCGCGGCGGATTGACGTCGCGGATGTTGTTGCTGCGCGGGCGCGAACTCGCCGCGATCTACCCGTCGTGCAGGTGAAGGCGTCGTAGGGTCGTCGGGTGGGCAAAGCGTAAGCGTGCCCACCATTCCTTGCTCGGTGAAGATGGTGGGCACGGCGCAAGAGCGCCTTTGCCCGCCCTACAGGTCAGGTC
>JACDAG010000034.1 GCA_013695565.1 Bradyrhizobium sp. | reverse complement strand
GGCGGCTTTTGAAGTTGATAACAGGGAGGCGTCAAACAGAGTGGACAGGAGCCACTCGGTGTCCAAACGAGGACGGGCATAGTCATAATCGAGAAAGCTTAATTGATCGTAAACGAGCGGTTTTCTTCAGGGTTCGTTTGCCATGTCGGCCATTGGCCTAGTTTGGGACTTGCGGGCATCTTGTCGTCGTCCCTGCGAAAGCAGGGACCCATAGCCACCGGCTGTAATGATTGAGGGAAGGACGTTCGACGCTGTGCCTCAAGAACGGCTGCGGCGTATGGGTCCCTGCTTTCGCAGGGACGACGTGGTGAGATTATCGGAGCGGCTACGTCTTGAAAAAACTGTTCGCCGCATCTTTCGACGCGCGCTTCTTCGTCATCGCCACCTGCAGCCGTTCGATCTCGGCATTCATCAGCGCGATGCGCTCGGTCAATTCCTCGACCGACAGCAGCGACAAATCCTGCCCGATCTCGTGGGTGATCTTCTTCCGCGGTTTGTCGTCATCCTCGATGGCCATGCGTTTCCTCCATGCGCAACGATCGCTTGAGGCGGTTGCCAGCCGCCATGCGTCTGGCTAATCAGGGGCCGCCTTCAGAATTCCCGTATTTCGCAAGGACAAATCATGGAAAAGCTGCCCGCGCAAATGACCGTTGTCGGCATCAGCAAGCCCGGCGGCCCCGAAGTGCTGTTGCCGGAAACCCGCAGCGTTCCGGTGCCCGGCCCCGGCGAAATCCTGGTCAAGGTCGCAGCCGCCGGCGTCAACCGTCCCGATGTCGCGCAGCGTTCCGGCGCCTATCCGCCGCCGCCCGGCGCCAGCGACCTGCCCGGCCTCGAAATCGCGGGCGAAGTGGTCGCGCTCGGCGCCGGTGCGAGCAAGCACAAGCTCGGCGACAAAGTGATGTCGTTGGTGGCCGGTGGCGGCTACGCGCAATATTGCATCGCGCAGGACGCGCAGGCGATCAGTGTGCCCTCGACGCTTTCGATGGAGGAAGCCGGCGCCGTTCCGGAAACGCTGATGACGGTCTGGCACAATGTGTTCGAGCGCGGCGCGTTGCAGCCCGGCGAAACGCTGTTGATCCATGGCGGCTCGTCCGGCATCGGCACCATGGCGATCCAGCTCGCCAAGGCCTTCGGCTCCAGGGTGATCGTCACCGTCGGCGGCCAGGACAAGGTCGATGCCTGCCTCAAGCTCGGCGCCGACCGCGCCATTAACTACAAGACCGAGGACTTCGTCGCCGAGGTCAAGGCCGCAACCAATGGCGCGGGCGCCAACGTCATTCTCGACATGGTGGCCGGCGACTATGTCGATCGCAATTACGACGCTGCCGCGGTCGACGGCCGGATCGTGCAGATCGCGACGCTCAACGGGCCCAAGGTCACCGTCAACATCGCCAAGGTGATGGTGAAGCGGTTGACCCACACCGGTTCCACGCTGCGTCCCCGTACTAATGCGGATAAGGCGGCGATGGTCGCGGCGATCGAGGCCAAGGTGATGCCCTTGATGCGCGAAGGACGCGTAAAGCCCCTGATGGACAGCACATTCCCGCTGGAAAAGGCCGCGGACGCGCATCGGCGGATGGAGACCAGCGCACATATTGGCAAAATTGTGTTGGCGGTTTAACGCTACGAACCGAAGCGAAGGCGGAAACCCTTTGATTTCCTTCGCTTTCATGTCATTTATCGCGCCAACGCCGGGCTGTTCGCGCCAGGGACATTGGTTGACCGCGGAGTACTGACATTGCGTTTGATCAGGTGCCTTGCGCCGCTCGCGCTGGGCCTCATGATTGTTGCGTTCGCGCCGCCTGCGCGCGCCATCGACGCTGTCAGCGTCCGCAGCGACGCGCCTGCGATCGACCTCACCGCGGTGCTCGACCATCAGCGCAGCGACGCTGACCGCATCCAGGTTTCCACCGCGCCGGGCACCGATGGCATCGTCCGCCGCATCGAGGTGCGTGCCCGCGAAGGCGGCCAGAACTGGGTGGTGTTCGCACTTGCCAACAACACCGACGACCAGCTCGACCGCCTGATCGTCGCCCCGCATTACCGCATCGTGTCGTCGGGACTGCTGTGGCCCGATCTCGGACTGTCGCGCATCGCCACCATCACGCCCTCGACCGGCGACCGGCCCGAGCGCCAGGAGAGCGCCACCGCCGACATCTTCCGCATCACGCTCGACCCCGGCGCCGTCGTCACCTTCGTCGCGGAACTGCGCACCGATAAATTGCCGCAGCTCTATCTGTGGGAACCCGACGCCTACAAGGACAAGGTCAACTCGTTCACGCTCTACCAGGGCATCGTGATCGGCATCTCCGGCCTGTTGGCGCTGGTGCTCACCATCCTGTTCGTGGTCAAGGGCAGCATCATGTTCCCGGCCGCCGCGGCACTGGCCTGGGCGGTGCTGGTCTATATCGGCGTCGATTTCGGCTTCTGGGGCAAGGTGCTCGACATGTCGAACAACGCCGAGCGCGTCTGGCGCGCGGCGGGCGAAGCGATCCTGGCGGCGACGCTGCTGGTGTTCCTGTTTGCCTATCTCAATCTCAGCCGCTGGCACGTGCGCTATTCGCATATCACGGTCGGCTGGCTGACCTTCCTCGGCTCGCTGGTGGCGCTCGCGCTGTTCGATCCCGCGGTCGCATCCGGCATTGCGCGGATGTCGCTGGTGATGATCGCCTTCGCCGGCTTTGCGCTGATCGTCTATCTCTCCACCCATGGTTTCGACCGTGCGGTGCTGTTGATCCCGACCTGGTTCCTGCTGGTGGTCTGGGTGGTCGCGGCCGGCATGGCGGTGGCGGGTTCCGTCACCAACGATATCGTCGGCCCGGCGCTGCTCGGCGGCCTCGTGCTGATCGTGATGCTGATCGGGTTCACGGTCATGCAGCATGCGTTCGCGGGCGGCGGCGCCACCACCGGCGTGGTCTCCGACGTCGAGCGCCGCGCGCTGGCGCTGACCGGTTCGGGCGATCTGATCTGGGACTGGGACGTCTCCGCCGACAAGGTGTTCACCAGCCCGGAGACCGAAAGCCTGCTCGGCCTCAAACGCGGCACGCTGGAAGGCCCGGCCGCGAAATGGCTCGAGGTGCTGCATCCGCTCGACCAGGACCGTTTCCGCGCAGCCCTCGACAGCGTGCTCGACCAGCGCCGCGGCCGGCTGGTGCAGGATTTCAGATTACGTACCCCCGACGGCCACTTCATGTGGTTCGCGCTGAAGGCGCGCCCGGTGGTCGGCTCCGACGGCGAAGTCTCGCGCGTGGTCGGCACGCTCACCGACGTCACCGAACAGAAGAATGCCGAAGAGCGCATGCTGCACGACAGCGTGCATGACAATCTCACCGGCCTGCCGAACCGCAAATTGTTCATCGACCGCCTCGGCGCCGTGGCGAACTTCGCCAAGACCATGCCGAACCTGCGGCCGACGCTGATGGTGATCGACCTCGACCGCTTCAAGCAGGTCAATGATTCCGTCGGCATCGCGGTCGGCGACTCCATCCTGCTGACGCTGGCGCGGCGGCTGACCCGGATCCTCAAGCCGCAGGACACGCTGGCCCGGCTCGCCGGCGACCAGTTCGGCCTGATCCTGATGTCGGAACAGGATTCGGCGCGCATCACCGCGTTTGCCGAGACCATCCGCAAGACCATCCGCGCCCCGATCGCCTTCAACGACCGCGAGATCTTCCTGACCGCCTCGATCGGCCTCGCGCTGAGCGATCCGCAAACGCAGCTGTCCGACGAGATCATCAAGGATGCCGAACTGGCGATGTATCATTCCAAGCGCATCGGCGGCGACCGCATCGACGTCTACAAGCCGGCGATGCGCGCCCGCAAGACCGACCGGCTGACGCTGGAAAGCGAATTGCGCCGCGCCATCGAGCGCCAGGAAATCACCATCCTCTACCAGCCGATCGTGCGGCTGGAGGATCGCTCGATCGCCGGCTTCGAGGCGCTGGCACGCTGGGATCATCCCAAGCTCGGGCGGATGTCGCCGTCGGAATTCATTTCCATTGCCGAAGAAATCGGCCTGATCGTCGATCTCGGCATGTTCGTGATGGACCAGACGGCGAAGCAGCTTGCGGTGTGGCAGCGCGCGATGCGCTCGCGCGAGCCGATATTCGCCAGCGTCAACGTCTCCTCGCGGCAATTGCTGCGCCACGACCTGATCCACGACATCCGCACCGTGCTGTCGCGCTCGTCGGTGGCGCGCGGCACGCTCAAACTCGAATTGACCGAGTCGCTTGTCATGGAGAACCCGGAGCACGCAGCACAGATGCTGACGCGGATCCGCGAGCTCGGTACGGGATTGTCGCTGGACGATTTCGGCACCGGCCATTCCTCGCTGGCCTATCTGCAGCGCTTCCCGTTCGACACCATCAAGATCGACCAGTCGTTCGTGCGCACCACCAGCCGCGGCACCCGCCCGGTGATCCTGAAATCGATCATCGCGCTCGCCCACGACCTCGGCATGGACGTGGTCGCCGAGGGCGCCGAGACCGATTCGGATGCGGTCGAACTCTATCAACTGGGCTGCGAATACGCGCAAGGCTTTGCCTTCGGCGAGCCGATGGACGCGGATGCCGCGATGCGGCTGCTGACCGAAGAGCGGCTCGAAGCGGCGAGCTGAGCTGGCGTTACTGATGTCGTCCCGGCGACCGCCCCAGCCGCCTTGCAGGCGGCATCGGCTGCTGTAACACTTCTCTCCAGGTCCCGCGGCAAAGACCGCGCACGCAAGCGTGCAGGACAATAGGGGGAACGATGAAGTTCGTTGCGAACCTGTTCGCCGCGTTGCTGGTGCTGCCGATGGCGCAGGCGGCATCGGCGCAATCCGGCTACCCGAAGGGGCCGGTGAAAATCCTGGTCGGCTTCACGCCCGGCACCGCGCCGGACCTGGCGGCGCGCATTCTTGCCGACCGGTTTGCCGAAGTCTGGGGCACGCCGTTCGTGGTCGAGAACGTCCAGGGCGCCGGCAGCAACATCGCCACCGAACGCGTCGCCAAGGCAGTCGCCGACGGCGCCACATTGTTGATGGGCGGCAACTCGGCGCTCGTCATCAATCCGAGCCTGTATGAGAAACTGGCGTTCGATCCGATCAAGGATTTTGCGCCGATCAGCCAGGTGTTCATCGCGGCGAACGTGCTCGCCGTTCCGCCCGAGCAGCCGGTCAAGTCCGTGGCGGAACTGGTTGCGCTCGCCAAGGCGCAGCCCGGCAAGCTGTCCTATGGCCATGCCGGCGTCGGCACCTCGCAGCATCTCGGCGCCGAACTGTTCAAATACATGGCGCGCGTCGACATCGCATCCGTGCCCTATCGCGGCACCACGGCGTTGATGCCCGACCTGCTCGCCAACCGCATTGCGATGTCGTTCGCCAATATCGTCAACGTGCTGCCGCTGGCGAAGGAAGGAAAATTGCGTGCGCTGGCCATCACCTCGATCAAGCGCTCGGCGCTGTCGCCCGACCTGCCGACGATGGCGGAATCCGGATTTCCCGGCTTCGAGGCCGTGCCGTGGTTCGGCTTGATGGCGCCGTCAGGCACACCAAAGGACATCATCGACAAACTGCACGGCGAAACCGTCAAGGCGCTGGCGATGCCGGAGGTGCGCAAGAAGTTCGACGAACTCGGGCTCGAACCGGTCGGCAATACGCCGGCGGAGTTTGCGGCTGTTATCACGAAGGAGACGCCCGAATGGGCAAAGGTGATCAAGGACGCCGGCATCAAGCTCGGCAATTAGGATTTTAATTTTGACGCGTTTTCTTCACGCGAACCGGTACCCATTTCGTTCGAAAACGCTATAGCCTAACCTGCAAGCAACGGAGGAACCTGCCATGGCCAATTGCATCGTTGTCGTTCAGTTCGATCTGCCGAAGCGCACCGAGGAACAGGCGGTCAAAGGCGGCACGTCGACCGCGCCAATCTATCGCGGCCTCGCCCAGAAAGGCCTGATCCGAAAGGACTACCTCAATGGCGAAGCCGGCACCGGCGGCGTTTATCTCTGGGACTCACGCCAGTCGGCCGAAGCCTGGTTTACCGAGGAGCGTGTCGCGCAATTGACGGAACGCTTTGGCGCCCGCCCTCGCCTGACCTGGTACGACACGCACGTGACCGTCGATAATGTGAAAAGCGAGACGCGCGTCAATGGCAAGGCGATCGAGGAAGTGAGCTGACGAAAATAAACACGCGACAGCCCCTTGTTTTGAGGTATCCGAAACACGCATTTTCAGGTTTCATCCTCGCCTAGATGATTGTCGTCCGCGAAACCTTCACGGCGAAGGGCAAGGACTACATTGCAGAGCGTGTTCCACAATCCAGAGCTTAACAGCGCGGCTTTTGTCCGGCCGGCATGACGCCGGCCAGACATGGCAGGACTTCTACCTCTCGGCACTCACGAGCTGATAGGCGCCGCGCTCGAACGCGTCGTAGACCGCCAGCGCCTTGGCGTCGGCGAACGGCAGATACTGCATCATGATCACCCCGGCGATGCCGCGCGCGGGATCGATCCAGAAGAACGTGTTGTTGATGCCGCCCCAGCTCAGGCTGCCGGGCGAGCGCTTGCCTTGCACCTGATTGGTCGTGATGAGGAAGCCGAGCCCCCATTTGTCCTTGCCATCATCGATGAAGGTGAAATCGGCGCTGCGCGGCAGCGCGGACTTGAGCGCCGGCACTGAGACCGCACCGATGTGGTTCTGGCCCATCAGCGCCACCGTCTCGGCTTTCAGCACACGCGCGCCGTCCAGCGCGCCGCCGTTGAGCAGCATGCGCACGACGCGCCCGTAATCATCAGCGGTCGAGGCGAGGCCGCCGCCGCCGATCGGCGCCGCGATGGTGAGCCCGGGCTGCGGCTTTTGCAGCTCAATGGCGCCGTCCATGCGTTCGCCACCGCGCCACTGTTGCGCAACGAGGCGCGGTCCCTTGGTCTCCGGCACGTTGTAGGACGTGTCATCCATCTTGAGCGGAGCAAAGATGTGCTGGCGGAAATAATCCTCGAGCTTCTGGCCGGACACCACTTCGACCAGCTTGCCGACCACGTCGGTAGAGGTGCTGTAGTGCCAGCGCTCGCCCGGGTCGAACAGCAGCGGCCCGCCGAACGGATATTTTTCGCCGTCGCGCGGCTTGAAATCGCGCCAGGTCTCGCTGGTGAACGGATAGGCCAAACCGGAGGTGTGGGTCAGGAAGTGTTTGACGGTCGGCGGCCGCGAGGCCGGACGGAGCTGGTAGGCGCCGGTCGCCTTGTCGAACGATTCAAAGACTTTCACCCCCGCAAGCTCCGGCAGGTATTTTTCGGCCGGCTCATCGAGCCCGATGCGGCCCTGCTCGATCAGCTGCATCAACGCCACCGAGGTCACCGGCTTCGTCATCGAAGCGATGCGAAACAGTGCATCTGATGTGAGTGCCCGCCCGGTCGCGACATCGGCTACGCCAAATGCGCTCGTGTAAAGCACACGCTCGCGATTGGTAACCAGCGCCACCACACCCGGCACGTCCTTGCGCTCGATCGCGCCGCGCAGGCTGGTATCGAGGGCTGCACTCCCCGGTGAATTTTGTGCACTCGCAGTACCCGTCAACGCAGCTACTCCAACGCCTATGGTGAAGACAATTCCGGCGGTCATTCGATTCATGGAAGCCTCCCTGGTGCGCATCGCACGGGCTTTCCCGCGCTGCTTATCTGGGGCCAACTTTTCGTTCGACGCCGGCGACAAGGACACGGCGTCGCATCGGCTTGTCGCGTCGTGACATTAGCATTTGCAATTCGTCGAGTCTCGACTTCCCGATCAGGAGTTGCGCGCGCAGGTGTCGTCATCGTCTGCCATTTGTGGGAGCGCGCCCACATGATTCGTGGGACTGCGCCCGCGGAACGACGCGCATGTCGACCGGCGAGCCTATCTCGCCGCCTTCATCTTCTTGAACTTCACGCTCTTGCCGTCGGCCTGCCGCGTCGCGATGTAGCCGCCTTCCAGGCAGGCCTCGCGTTGCGGCATCTTCTCCTGCGGGCTGCGCTCGGTTTCCCACCACGATGCCCGATGCGACGCGCGTGGCAGCGCCGCATCGATGATCTCCTCGATCTGGTCGAAGGTCAGCACGAATTCGGGGAGCTTCTGTTTCTTCAGGTAGTCCCGCAGCAGGTCGTAATCGTTCACCAATATCCCCGTGGCGATTTGCGTAAAGCAGTCAATCCCGGCAACCAATCGTTAACCGATTGGCGCATCGTTGTCGCTACTTAAGGCCGCGACAAGGTTTCCGGTGCATTCAGGAAGGCTTGGAGCGGACGATGCGGTTCGGACGGCGCAAAGACTTGACCAAAAAGCGGGCGCAACGGCCGTGGCGGCTGTCGGCCAAGCTGCTGATCGCGTCCTCTGTGGCCACCGTGATCGGCTTTTCCGCGATCTGCGCCAACGTCATGCTCGACATGCGCCGCGGCGAGGAACAGCTGGCGCGCCAGACGCTCGAAAACCTCGCATCCGGCATCGATGCCGATATCGGGCGCAACATCGAACTGTACGACCTGTCGCTGCGCGCGGTCGCCAGCAATCTGCTGATGCCGGCGATCAAGAACGTCAGCAAGGAAATTCGCCATCTGATCCTGTTCGATCATGCCGCCACCGCCAAGCATTTCGGCGCCATCCAGGTGTTCGATGCGTCAGGACAGGTGACGATCGACGCCTCC
Source organism: Bradyrhizobium sp. (assembly GCA_013695565.1). Lineage (GTDB taxonomy): Bacteria > Pseudomonadota > Alphaproteobacteria > Rhizobiales > Xanthobacteraceae > Bradyrhizobium. Next base: position 1,096 of record JACDAG010000034.1, on the reverse strand, counting down.
TCATTCGACCCGAGGCCGGAAAACCGCAGCGATGAGGAATACTTCCAGATCCATCGCACTAATCCGGATGAGGGCCTGTTCATCAGCCGCCCGATGTTGCATCGCGGCGCCTATTCGATCGTGCTGAGCCGGCGCGTCACCGGAGCCGACGGCAGCTTCGCGGGCGTGGTCGCAGGCTCGATCCGGTTCAGCTATTTCCACGAACTGTTCGAGCGCCTCAACCTCGATCCCGACGATACGATCACGGTGCTGCGCCGCGACCGCACCATCATCATGCGCAAGCCGTTCGACCTCGACGTCATCGGCAAGAACCTCGCCAACCTTCGAACCTTTGACCCGAACAACCTGCCGGGCGGCGGCTCCTATGCCGGCCAGGGCCCGGTCGATGCCACACCCCGGCTCTATGTCCGCCGCAGCAGCAGCGGTCCGCTCTATGTGGTGGTCGGAAAGCCGCTCGACGCGATCCTGAAGCTTTGGCAGCGGGAGGTGATCCGGATCGGCGCCATCATGGCCGCGCTGATCCTGTTCGTGCTCGGCACGGCTTTCTTCCTCGGACGCGAAATCGGCCGCCGCGCCCAGGCCGAGGACAAGCTCGAGGAGCTGGCGACCACCGACGCGCTCACCGGGCTGAAGAACCGGCGCAAATTCGATGCCGAGATCGATACCGAGTGGCGGCGCGCGATGCGCAGCAAGACGCCGGTCGCGCTGTTGATGATCGACGCCGACCATTTCAAATCCTACAACGACAATTATGGCCACCAGGCCGGCGATCAGGTGCTGGTCGGCATCGCAATCTGCATCTCCGACTCGATCAGGCGCGCCGGCGATTGCGCGGCGCGGTTCGGCGGCGAGGAATTTGCGGTGCTGTTGCCGGGGATCTCAACAACGGATGCGCTCAACGTCGCCGAGAACATCCGGCAAAAGGTCGAACTCTGGTCGGAGGATCCCAAGGTCACGACGGTCAGCGTCGGCGTCGCCAGCATGATGCCGTCAGCGGGGCTGGACTGGTCCGACCTGATCGCGGCCGCCGACAAGGCGCTCTACGCCGCCAAAGCCAATGGCCGCAACCAGACCGTGGTCGCGAGCGTCCCGCGAT
>JACDAG010000030.1 GCA_013695565.1 Bradyrhizobium sp. | reverse complement strand
ACCGCAGGGAGCGCCGCTCCGGGACCCATACGCCGCGGCCGTCCTGATGAAGCACAATCCTCGACGACTTCCTTAACTCACGCAGCCCTGTGGCTATGGGTCCCTGCGTTCGCAGGGACGACGGCTGGAGTTTACTCCACCTCCAGCACCGTGATCTCCGGCCATAGCGCTTTCCACCGCCGCGCCTTGGCTTCGTAATTGGCCGCGGAGAAATTCGCGCCCGGATTGGGCCGCACGATCAGACCGGCCGCATCATCGAATCCATCGGGCGCATAGACCACGTAACCATCGCGTGTACGGCGGATACCGATCCGCGTGGTGCGCGTGAGAAATCGGTCGATGCCTTCCGTCGAGCAGCTTAGCGGCGGATAGGGCAGGCCATGCTTCTCGCCGTACCAGAGATGGACGCGCGCCTGGTTGCGGGCCTCGACCTTGACGTCGAGTTCGCCGAGCGCGCCGTGCAGCCTCTGGATCACGGCGTCCTCCGCCTCCCACGACGTATCGGGATCGAAATAGAACACGTCGTAATCATTGATGCCGTAATCCATCGCGCGCCCGGCCAGCGCGTTCCACACGCTCTGCACCAGGCAGCCCGATACGATCCAGGCATCCGGCAACGCCAGCTCGAGCAGTTCTTCGGCGATGAGTTTATTGGCGGGGTTGCGCAAAGCGAGGTTGAGGAATTCGTCTTGGGTCATGGGGAAGCTCTCTCCACGTCATTGCGAGGAGCGAAGCGACGAAGCAATCCATCCATCCGCTTTGCCGCGCGATGGATTGCTTCGCTACGCTCGCAATGACGGGATTATCTTATGATTCGTCGAATTCCCTCACCGCCTTCTTCGATGCCAGCGTGCGCCAGTGCCGGCGCAGCAGCGGCTCGACGATGGCGCGTTTGGCTTTCGACAGCCGGATCAGCACCATCGGATAATCGCGGTAATGATCGGTGAAGTAAAATATCTTCGGCTGGCTTTCGATCAGCATTTCGCGTTCCTCGAGCGGAACGCCCGGCATCACGAGGCTGTCATGATCTTCGCGCAGCCGCGCCAGCAGCTTCTTGCGCACCTTCAGCGCCGGCGTGCCGTAGGAAGTGCCGTCCTCCACTTCGGGCCAGGCCAGCGCAAGTTTTCGGAGGTCGTCGAAGGTCATGCAGTCGCGCGCCCGGGGAAGAATGTAGCCCGGATGGAGCGAAGCGCAATCCGGGGAAAGCGAATCAGCCGGCGAAACCTGTCCCGGATTTCGCTTCGCTGCATCCGGGCTACGACCTCAATGCACCGAGGTGAAAAACCGCGCCATGCGGAAGCCGGACAGCCAGGTCCATACCGGCTGGCTGCGGATGCCGAGATCCCACGATCCGACCACCGCGTCGGCGCGGCCGATCAAATTGTCGATCGGCAGCAGCCCGACGCCGCCGTCGCGCACCGCGACGCGGCTGTCGGCGGAATTGTCTCTGTTGTCGCCGAGCACGAACAGGTTGCCCGGCGGCACCGTCACTTCAGGCGTGTTGTCGAGCCGGCCGTTATCGCGGATCTTGAAGATGGCATGCGCCACGCCGTTGGGCAGCGTCTCGACATAGCGATAGGCCTTTTCGCTGCCGCCGCGATCGTCCTCGGCTTCGCCGACGCCGTCCGGCTTCAGCGCCGCGGCATGGTCGTTGATGAAGAGTTGGCCCTGCCGCATCTGGATGCGGTCGCCGGGCAACCCCACCACGCGCTTGACCCAGGCCTGCGAGCGGTCGCCGGGATAACGGAATACGACAACGTCGCCGCGCTTGGGCGTCTCGCCGAACAGCCGGCCGGTCTCCGGCAGCGTGATCTGGATCGGGAGGGACGCCGCGCCATAGCCGTAGGGGAATTTCGACGCCAGCAACGCGTCGCCGATCAGCAGCGTCGGCTCCATCGAGCCCGACGGCACATAAAACGGCTCGGCCAGCGCGCCCTTGGCGACGAACACGACCATCACGATCGCCGCGATCTGGGTCAACTGCGAGCGCCAGGTCGCAGGTTTTGGCGACGGTTTTGCGGCAGCTGATTCTTTCACAGGCGTTTCGCTTTCGCTGGTCACTAGCCGGTTCCTCCGACGGTGATCCGCTCCATGCGCAGCGTCGGCTGGCCGACGCCGACCGGTACGCCCTGGCCGTTCTTGCCGCAGGTGCCGATGCCGGTATCGAGCGAGAGGTCGTTGCCGACCATGGTGATGCGATGCAGGTCGGTCGGGCCGTTGCCGATCAGCATGGCGCCCTTCAAGGGCGCGCCGAGCTTGCCGTTTTCGATCTTGTAGGCCTCGGTGCACTGGAACACATATTTGCCCGAGGTGATGTCGACCTGGCCGCCACCGAAATTCGCGGCGTAGATGCCGTTCTTCACCGAGGCCAGGATTTCCGCCGGATCGCGCTGGCCTTCCAGCATGTAGGTGTTGGTCATGCGCGGCATCGGCACATGGGCGTAGCTCTGGCGCCGGCCGTTGCCGGTCGGCTTCATGTTCATCAGCCGGGCGTTCTGGCGGTCCTGCATGTAGCCGACCAGGATGCCGTCCTCGATCAGCACGGTGCGGTTGGTCGGGGTGCCTTCGTCGTCAATGGATAGAGAACCACGCCGCGACGCCATGGTGCCGTCATCGACCACGGTGACGCCCTTGGCGGCGACCTGCTGGCCCATCAGGCCGGCGAATGCCGAGGTCTGCTTGCGGTTGAAATCGCCCTCGAGGCCGTGGCCGACCGCCTCATGCAGCATCACGCCGGGCCAGCCGGCGCCGAGCACCACATCCATTTCGCCGGCCGGAGCCGGCACCGATTCCAGATTGACCATGGC